>JAGORP010000017.1 GCA_018062725.1 Flavobacterium sp. | reverse complement strand
GAATTTAACCCTGTTCCAATACCCACACCCCCTACAACAACTAATCTACTTACTGGAACAGTGGTCCCTATACCAAGGTTCCCAACATGCGTTATGCGCATTTTCTCCGTAATCACAGCACCGGCATCGCCTAATGCTCCTAAATTTTTTCCTGGATAAAAGCTAAAACAACGGGGGTGACTTCCTTTAAAAGCCAATCCATGCGCTTGGGCACAATCTTCAACTATGAGTAGGTTATGTTGGTAAGCAAGAGCCCTAATAGCCTCCATTTCTGCAAGTTGTCCGTACAAATGCACCACTAAAATTCCTTTAGCTTTTGAAGTCAGTTTTTCTTCAATCAACAACGGATTCATATTGTAGGTTTCCAAATCAGGTTCAACTAAAACCGGTACTAATCCAGCATGCAAAATACCTAAAATACTAGCAATATAAGTATTTGCCGGAACGATAATTTCGTCCCCTTTTTGCAAATTACCGTTTTCGATGTAAGCTAAAAAAGTAAGCGTAATGGCATCAAGTCCATTCCCAACTCCAATACCGTATTTGGAGCTACAAAAGTGAGCGAAGTTTCTTTCAAAATCGTTAACTTCCGTTCCTAAGATAAACCAGCCACGCTCCATAACACTCTTCAATTTTTCTTGAAAAGCATGATGATACGGTTCGTTACACTTTTTTAAATCCAAAAACGAAATCATACTAATACGTTTTCTGCTAATTGATAATTGGACGTTTGTACTTCATAAAAATCGTGCACAATGGTACTTGCACCAAAGCTTTCTTTCCAAAATGAAAGTCCGAAATTTAGTTTTTTTCCTAATTGTTCATTGGAAATTCCGAAATCGAAAAACTTTTTAGTAGCAAAAACATGAGTGATCAGATGATGGTATAAAAAATCAAGACTGCCCAATTCATTTTTAGCTTCATTTGCCGAAATATACTGAGCGTGCGCTACTTGATCACTTTCAAAGATGGTAGTTCCAGCCACAATTGTATTTCCCAAATACACATTAAATTGTCTAATAGTATTGGGAAATTTTGAATGCAAATATTGAATTTCTTTTAACGAATGAACGGGTTGTGTTTGGTGCTTTTTTTCAAGATTCGGAATCATTATTTGGTTCCAAAAGGATTCAAAATTAGATTCTTCAACAATTTTTAGCTTATTTTTAATTCCTTTGGCTACTCCTTCCATTCTGCCTTTAGAAAGGTGTAAATCGTTTCGTAGATCAATTACAGTTAAGGTATCGCGTCGTGTTAGTTGTGCTTTCAATAAAAACAACGCGTAAACTAATTCTTCGGCAGGTTTTTGATGGTAAATGGAAGGAATCGTTTTTACAGACAATGTTTCGAAGTTTTGCTGATGGTAATATGCTACCACTTCTTTAAAAGCAGCAATAACTTTATGTAATTTAATTTCTTTATAAATCAATCCGCCATACGTAATACCTTGATGCGAGTGAATCGTATTAGCTACTTCATTTGCAGGAAAGAGGGCGATTACTTTTCCTTTTTTATCAAATAATAAAATGGAATGATCTTTAAATCTATCGCTATGGTATTCTATAAAATCGCGATGAAATAAAAAGGTAGCGTTTTTAGCTTCAGAAACAAATTGATTCCAAACCGAATAATGACAAGCTTCATATTTTTTTATGGTAAAGTTTTCCAAAATAACATTACATATGTTGCGTATAAAAATTGTAATCTTTCAAAATTGTTTTTATAAACTCACGATTACTTTCACCATTCTTTTTTATTCCTGTTACTTTTTCTACTTTTTCTTTCAATTTATTAATCATTTCAAAATCATCTTGAGCCAATGCCCGGTTAAAAGTTTCTTTAACAATACGCATATCGTTATCTGAAAGCTTGATGATCATTGGATATTTGGGTTCATATTCTGTCGTAATTTCTTCTAAAATTGTATGACTAATATTTACATTATTTTTTAATGTAATTACTGCCGTACCTGCGGCCATATCACCTAAACGTTGGGTTTTACTGTTTACGATCATGGCTATTAATCCAATTAATCCGCCCATAACATTGTTTTCAACAATTCGAAACAACCATCTAATTAAATAATCTCCGAAAGAAGCCTGATAGCCATCAATTTTAACCACTTTAATTTTAGTGATTTTTTTTCCAATGGTTTGTCCTTCAAAAATGCTTTCTAAAACAATAGAATAAATTAAAATGGGAAAAAAGAAAATAATGACAATCGCAATAGAAGACCAATTATCTAAACTATCCATTTGTTTGGATAGTCCAGTTAAGTAAAAAACAAAGTAACCTATAACAATCATGTAGGCTATTTTAATTAATATATCTAAAAAACTTGCCAGCATTCTTTCTCCTACAGAAGCTGCTACAAATTTTATATTAACATTTTGTGAAGTATTTATTGCTAATTCTGACATTATTTATATTTTAGCTTCCCGATGAGAGAAGTGGCATTTATTAAGCAAAATAAACAAAAATGGCTTGACCTTGAACAGGCTATTTTTGGTAAAACTATAAAAAATCCTGATGAAATTGCGAATTTATACGTTCAAATTGTAAATGATTTGTCGTACGCACAAACCTATTACCCTAAAAGTAAAACGGTTATCTACTTAAATCATTTGGCTTCTCAAATTTATCAAAAGATTTACAAAACCAAAAGAACGGAAAAAAACAGACTTATTTACTTTTTTAAGACAGAAGTTCCGTTGATAGTCTATCATTACAGAAGGTATTTGTTATATGCCTTTCTTCTCTTTTTTACTACGACTTTAATTGGAGTAATTTCAGCTAGATACGATCAAGATTTCGTTCGTTTGATTTTAGGAGATGGATATGTAAATGAAACACTAGAAAATATCGAAAATGGAAATCCTGTAGCAATTTACAAATCAGGTAGTAACTGGGGAAGCTTTGTAGGAATTACTATTAATAATATTTATGTGGGAATGAATTGTTATATCTGGGGAATTTTTCTTGGCATAGGAACTTTTTATTACTTACTCCAAAATTGTATCATGTTAGGTTCTTTTCAATACTTTTTTTACGAGCAAGGTGTTTTTTGGGAAAGTGTTCGTGGTATTTGGATTCATGGATCTATGGAAATATTCGCCATAGTCATTGAAGCAGCAGCCGGCTTTATATTAGGAGCCTCTATTTTATTTCCAAGAACTTATTCGAGGATTAATTCTTTAAAGATTGGATTTAAAGACAGTTTGAAAATTTTTTTAAGTACTTTCCCATTTACTATTGCAGCCGGTTTTCTAGAAGGTTTTATTACCCGATATTCTAAAGACATGCCTATTTGGTTGAGTTCCATAATTATTATTGGTACTTTATCTGTTATTTCCTTTTATTATTTGATTTACCCACGAATCGTAACCAAAAAACAAAACATCAATTATGTTCCAACTGTATAAAGACCGCGATTTTGGTGCTTATATCTCCGATACCATAGATTTCTTTAAGAAATTTGGAAAACATTATTTTAAAAACTATTTCATCGTGAATGGCATTTTCTTGATGATATTAGTGGTTTTAATCTACTTTTTTTCCAAAATATACATGGAATTTTTACAATCTTCCATGACTACTGTTGGACAAAACAACAATTATTTTACCGAATATTTCAATAATAATTTACCCTTATTTGTAATTTCCTTACTGGTATTTATCCTTTTAATTGGATTGATTTCTATGATAAATTATGCAATTCCATCATTGTATATTGAATTATATGAAAACAAGGGAACTAATTTTGAAACAAAGGAATTAATACGTTCTATAAAACAAAATTTAGGAAGGGTTTTTCTTTTTTTTGTAGCTTCTTTTTTTGTTGTTCTTCCAGTATTTTTCATCGTACTTATCCTCAACCTAGCCCTTTGTTTCATTCTTATCGGAATTCCTTTATTTCTAATAACAATTCCTGCTTTAATGGTTTGGATATCCTTAAGTTTTAATGATTATTTGTTAGGAAAAAGCAGTTATTTTACCTCTTTAGGCAATGGCTATTCTATGCTTAAAAGTAATTTTTGGCCTGCTGTAGGTTCGTCTTTGATAATGTTTATCATTGTTTACATTTTGCAATCTATTTTAACGATGATTCCTTACATGTTTGGAGTCGCTTCTATCTTTGCTTCTGGTCAAAATTTGGAAGATCCAGCAAATACGAATGAAGTATTTGGAACAATTTCTGTTTTAATGATAATTTTAATGGTTTTTTCGACATTATTCGGGTATCTTTTTCAAAATATCTTAAATGTGCAACAAGTCCTAATTTATTACAGTCAATTAGAAGGCAGCAACCAAAATAGCACCAACAACGAAATCGAACTTATAGGATCTGAAATTGAATAAAATAATTCCATTTTTACTACTTCTCTTTATTTTTTCCAGTTATGGAAACAATGACTCCTTGGCTATTGCTAAAAAAGTAATAATTGATGACGAAGTAATTCATCTAAGAAAATTTGATTCGGATTTTAAATCGAAATACAAAGATGAAAGCTTTATTTACGAATTCAAAACTCCTGAAAAAAATGCTTGGGATCGATTTAAAGAATGGCTTTATGATATTTTTAAAGATATTTTCAACCTAGCAGACAAATCAAAAGCGATAGATAATATAGATGTTGTGATCAGAATTTTAGCAGCATTATTAATCATTTTTGTTATCTATCTTATTGTGAAAGCCATTCTAAATAAAGAAGGAAGCTGGATTTTCGGTCGAAATTCGCAATCAACAATTATTGATTACACCGAAATAGAAAAAAACATTCATTTAATCGATTTTAAAAAATTAATCACAAAAGCGGTCGAAAATGGTGAAAAACGTATTGCCACCCGTTATTATTACTTATGGTTGCTCAAAAAAATGAGTGATTCCAGTATTATAGAATGGCATCCTGAAAAAACAAGTACAGAATATAGTTACGAAATAAAAAACCCTGAAATGAAAGAAAATTTCAATTACCTCTCCTATTTGTACAATTACATTTGGTATGGTGAATTTGAAATCTCAGATGACGTTTTTAATCAAACCAAAAATGCTTTTGAAAAAGCGATTGCAGCTATACGATAATGAATAAAACGCTCAAAATATACTTATTTTTCTTGTTGCTAATTATAGTTGCAATCACGTTTATTGATTCCAATAGACCCAGACCGGTAAATTGGATTCCAACTTATTCGTTAAACGATAGAATTCCATTTGGTTTATATGTTTTTGATAAAGAAAGTAAACATCTTTTAAAGGATTCAAAAATAGAAAAAGTAGAAATCACACCGTATGAGTTTTTTACCTCAAACTATAACTATCAAGATACCATTAATGGAGATTACTTAAAAAAAGGCACCTTTTTATACATAGATAATAACGCTAAATTAGATGAAGAATCTATAAATGAAATATTAACCTATGTTTCTTATGGTAACAAAGCTTTTATAAGTGCTAATGACTTTCCTAGGTATCTTTTAGACACTTTGAAACTAAATATTACTTCTGAATATTCGACAAAAAATGACTTGCGACACAAAGTCTTAAATCAAAAGTTAAGTCCAAAAGAATATGTTTTAAACGAAGGAACTACAAACAGTTATTTTGATAAAATTGACACGTTACAAACCACTGCCCTTGGAACCGTCAAACAAGATACCGCACACATCAATTTCATAAAAGTAAAATTTTATGATGGTACCATTTTTTTACACAATCAACCTGCTGCTTTTACCAATTTTCACTTACTCAAAGACAATCATTTTGAATATGCTCAAAATGTAGCTTCATATATTCCTAAAGGAGCCGTATATTGGTATATTAAAGACCAAACTAGCGGTAGTATTTCCAGCTCCCCAATGCGGTATATTTTGAGTCAGCCTGCATTAAAATGGGCTTGGTGGATATTTTTAATTGGGCTATTTTTGTTCATGATCTTTAACGCGAAACGAAAACAAAGAATTATTCCAATTATAAAACCATTACCCAATACTACTGTAGAATTCATTAAAACAATTGGAAATTTATATTTACAAGAAGGTGATTACAACAATATCATCCATAAAAAAATCATCTACTTTTTAGAAAAAATCAGAACCGAATATTTAATAGACACAACCAATTTAGACAGTGTCTTCATTAATAAACTTCATCAAAAATCAGGTAAAAACAAACAAGATATAGAAAAAGCAGTAGAACTGATAAACAACTTCAGAAGAAATCCAAACGCTACTGTAGAAAGTGATCTAATAAAAATTACAAACGCAATAGAAACCATCATACTTTAATAATTATGGAAGAAAATACAATTCCTTTACAATCTGGAGCTCCTGAAAATATAAGTTTTCAATCAAGAATTGATTTAACTCCACTTTTAGAAAATATTGCTAAAATTAAAACCGAAATCAATAGTGTAATTGTTGGTCAAGATAAAATGATTGACCAGCTTTTAGTCGCTATTTTATCTAACGGACATGTTTTACTGGAAGGTGTTCCGGGTGTTGCAAAAACCATTACCGCAAAATTGATTGCAAAAACTTTGAATATTGATTTTAGTCGAATTCAATTTACACCCGACTTAATGCCTTCAGATATTCTAGGGTCTTCGGTTTTTGATTTAAAAAAATCGGAATTTGAATTTAAAAAAGGACCTATTTTTTCAAATCTAGTCCTTATTGATGAAATTAACAGAGCACCCGCTAAAACGCAATCAGCTTTGTTTGAAGTCATGGAAGAACGACAAATTACAATCGACAATAACCAATATGTTTTAGAAGCTCCTTTTTTAGTTATTGCAACTCAAAATCCTGTAGAACAAGAAGGAACCTATCGCTTACCAGAAGCACAATTAGATCGTTTTCTTTTTAAAGTAACTATCGATTATCCAAAAGTAGAAGAAGAAATCGCTATCTTACAAAGAGAACACAATTTACAAAACAATGGTAAACTTGATAAAATCAATTCTGTTTTAACAGCTTCCGATATCATCCAGTATCAAACAGTAGTAAAACAAATTATTGTCGAACCTAATTTATTAGAATACATTGCCAAAATTGTGACCAATACTCGTGAAAATGCATTTATCTATTTAGGTGCATCTCCACGCGCTTCCATTGCTATTTTAAACGCAGCCAAAGGATTTGCAGCGATTCGCGGTCGTGATTTTGTAACGCCAGAAGATATCAAAGATGCTACAATTCCTGTGCTACAACATCGTATTATAGTAACTCCTGAACGAGAAATGGAAGGAATTACCAGCATTGAAGTAATCAAACAAATTGTCGAAACTGTAGAAATTCCGAGATAAAAGTGCTACCATTTTTTAAAAAACTATACCTCAATAACTTCTTTTTCTACTGCCTTATTGGTGTTGTAGCGTTGTTTTGCTTGGCCTTTATGTTTCCAAGCTTATACAACGTAAGTTGGTATGTTTTATTAGGTTTAGCCACCTTTTTAACTATTGATATTTTACTTCTTTTTTCGATAAAATCTGGTCTCAATGGCACTAGAATTACGCCGGAGAAACTTTCTAATGGAGATGAAAATTCCATAAAAATTGAAATACAAAATAATTACAGTTTTCAAACTTATATTAAAATAATTGATGAAATTCCTTTTCAATTTCAAATCAGAAATTTTGAGATTAAAAGAAATCTAAAATCAAATCAAAACGAAGAATTACACTATACGCTAAGACCTACAGAACGAGGAGAATATTACTTCGGAAATCTTAATATATTTTGTTCCTCTCCACTTCGATTAATAGCCAAACGCTATTCATTCAATAATAACGTGATGGTCCCAACCTATCCTTCTTATATTCAATTGCGAAAATATGATTTGATGGCATTTTCAAATAATCTTTTCCAATACGGAATAAAAAGAATGAGGAGAATCGGACATACTATGGAATTTGAACAAATTAAAGAATATGTGCAAGGCGATGATATCAGAACCTTAAATTGGAAAGCAACTGCCAAAAAAAATGCACTAATGGTCAATCAATTCACAGATGAAAAATCGCAATCTGTTTATATGATTATTGATAAAGGAAGGGTCATGAAAATGCCATTTAACGGACTTAGTCTTTTAGATTATGCCATTAATACTTCTCTAGTTTTATCGAATGTAATTATTAAAAAACACGATAAAGCAGGCATGTTTAGCTTTTCCAAAAAAATTGAAAATCGGGTGGTCGCTGAAAAATCTTCAGGACAAATGCAAAAAATTTTGGAAGCCCTTTATAATGTTAAAACCGATTTTTTTGAGAGTGATTACAGTCGATTATATATCGACATCAAAAAGAATATAAATCACCGAAGTTTAATCATTTTATATACCAATTTCGAAACCCTAGACAATTTAAACAGACAACTTCCTTACTTAAAAGGAATTGCTAAAAATCATCTTTTGGTGGTTGTATTTTTCAGTAATACCGAGTTAAATCAACTTATTCATAAAAAATCAGAAACAGTTCAAGAAATCTACGATAAAGTCATTGCCGAAAAATTTGCTTTTGAAAAACGTTTGATTGTTAATGAACTTAAAAAATATGGAATCTATTCTGTTTTAACTCAACCTGAAAACCTTACTTTAGATACCATAAACAGATATCTGGAAATTAAAGCAAGAGGAATTTTATAGTTTGTTGCGTATTACTTTATTTTTAAATACCTTTAAGAAGTAATAACCCTTTTGTTTGAAAAAAGTATACTTCCAAATTATTATACTGTTCCATTTTTTGACTTCCTACAGTCAAGAAGTGACGCTTATGAATCAGTTTAATGGAAGGTATGATTTTACTTTTTTCGGAAATACCTTAAACCCCAACGAAAATGGTCCTGGTGCGCCCTGTTCCATACTAACGAATTCTGCCTCAACACTTACACTAGACGCTTCAGATACTATTGAAGCCGCGTACTTGTACTGGGCTGGCTCCGGAATAGGAGATTTTGATATTAGCTTAAATGGTACAGCTATTGCTGCCTCCAGACGATTTGCGCTGACACAACCCAGCTCTGGATTACCTTTTTTTAGTGCTTTTGCCAATATTACTTCTCAAGTGCAAACGACAGGAAATGGTTTATATACATTTGCCGATTTGGATCTTACTGGTGTTATTCCCAACTATTGTGGTAACGGAACTAATTTTGGAGGCTGGGCAATCATTGTCATCTATAAAAATGATGCACTGCCTTTAAATCAGCTTAATGTTTATGATGGTTTAGAAAGTGTTCCTAGTGTCTTAAATATTACTTTAGATAATTTAAATGTTATTGATAATGAAGATGCCAAAATTGGATTTTTAGCCTGGGAAGGTGACAGAAGTATTGCCGTGAATGAAACGCTTCGTATTAATGGAAACATAATTAGCAATCCGCCCTTAAACCCAGCCGATAATGCTTTTAATGGTACCAATAGCGAAACTGGAGCTTCCAATTTATACAACATGGATCTTGATGTATACGGCATACAAAGTAATATCGCTGTTGGAGATACTTCGGCCACGATAGAACTGACTTCCAATCAGGATTTTGTGATGATTAACGCAATTGTAACCAAATTAAACAGTCAATTGCCAGATGCTACAGTCCTATTAAATAATTTCACACAAAGCTGTAATTCGAATAATTATGAACTAAATTTTACTGTATCGAATGTAAACAGTACTGAAATATTACCTGCGGGAACCTATTTGACTTTTTATACCAACACAACAGCAGTAGCACAATTCATTACCCCAAATCCAATTCCTATTGGAGGTAGTGAGAGTTTTGGTATGACGATTACAATTCCTTCTACAATTATTTCTGATTTTCAGTTAGTCATTAAAGTAGACGACAATAATGGCCTTGCAGCGGTTAATGAACTAAACGAAACTAATAATACATTTACCTCCACGATTTCCCCTTGGATATCCCCACAAACAAAACCACTACTAGCGTATATTGTTTGCAACCAAGGAAACGGAAAAGGCACTTTTAACTTAATAATGTATCTAAATACTTTGTTAGTAAGCCACACCGATACGTTTCAGTTTTTTGAAACCGAAAATGATGCTGTTTTCAATCAAAATCCAATTCCAAATCCTGAAAATTATCAAACGAATTTAACTCCGAAAACGATATTTATAAAAATCGAAAACGAGCATTGTTTTACCATTACCTCATTTATTATTGATACTAAAGGTTGCCCGCCTGTAGCGTATAATCATTTTACTCCAAATGGTGACGGCATAAACGATTCTTTTATTTTTGAAGGATTACGCGATATTTTTAAAAATTTCAAGTTAGAAATTTACAACCGTTGGGGCACATTAGTGTGGACAGGTGACAACACTACTCCCGATTGGAATGGGTTTGCCAACCAAGGAACGATAATCGGTAGCCAACCACTTCCAGCCGGAACTTATTATTATATTTTGAACTTGAACGAACCAAATTTTGAAAAACCAATAACAGGTTGGGTTTTCTTAAATAAATAGTTTACTTTGTCATTATTTTCAAGAAATGATAAAACAAATCACATCAGCTCAAAATCCTTATATCAAATCGTTGGTTTTACTTCAAGAAAAAGCCAAAGAGCGTAAAAAAACAGGCACTTTTTTAATTGAAGGCGTTCGTGAAATTGAATTGGCCACAAAAGGGGGCTATACAATAGAAACGATCTTATTTCTGCCCGAAATTTTTTCCGAAGGTCAAATAAATAAACTGACAGATCAAGACGTAAACATAATTGAAATATCGAAAGAAGTATATCAAAAACTAGCCTATCGCGATACCACCGAAGGAATTTTAGCGGTAGCAAAAACCAAATCATTCTCGTTATCCGATTTAAAGCTTCCTGAAAACCCGTTAATTTTAGTTGCCGAAGCACCAGAAAAACCAGGAAATATTGGCGCAATGCTTCGAACTGCCGATGCCGCAAATCTGGATGCCGTAATTATTGCAAATCCAAAAAGCGATATTTTTAGTCCGAATATTGTCCGTTCGAGTGTTGGTTGCTTGTTCACCAATCAAATTGCCACTGGAACGACTTCCGAAATTATTGCATTTTTAAAAGCGAATGGGATTAATTTTTACGCCGCTACGCTCCAAAATTCGACCTTTTATCACGAGCAAGATTATACCCAACCTACTGCCTTGGTAGTTGGTACAGAAGCTACCGGATTATCAGAAGAATGGAGAAACGCTGCCACACAAAACATCATCATCCCTATGCAAGGTGCTATCGATTCTATGAATGTTTCCGTAGCTGCCGCCATCCTTATTTTTGAAGCAAAAAGACAACGCAATTTTAAATAACATACTTATGAGAAAAATATTTTTTATCACGTTTACACTTGTAAGTCTGAGTTCATTTGCACAAATGACATCAGCACAAATTGATGAATTAGCCAACAAAACACTCAAAACGTTTAACGTTCCTGGAATTGCTGTAGCCGTTATCAAAGATGGAAAAGTAGTCCATTCAAAAGGATATGGAGTGCGTTCTTTAAAAACCAACGAACCGGTAGATGAAAATACATTATTCGGAATTGCATCCAACAGTAAAGCTTTCACTACTACAGCGTTAGGTCTTTTAATAGATGAAGGCAAACTAAAATGGGACGATAAAGTCACTAAATACTTGCCTCATTTTAAAATGTACGATCCTTATGTTACCAAAGAATTTACGATTCGTGATTTAGTAACACACCGAAGTGGTTTGGGTTTGGGTTCAGGCGATTTAATGTTATGGCCTGATGGTACCGATTTTACACCAACCGAATTGATAAGCAATCTTCGCTATCTTAAGCCAACCACAAGTTTCCGAAATAACTTTGAATACAATAATGTTTTGTATGTTACAGCTAGCGAAGTGGTTGCAAAAATCTCTGGAAAATCGTGGGCAAACTTTGTTCAAGAACGCATTATAAATCCAGTAGGAATGACTAATAGTGTGAGCGATGTGAATACTTTGAAAGAAAATGCAAACGTAATCGATCCGCACGTTCCCACCGATGGTAAATTAGTCATTATACCTCGTTATAATAAACACATTTTCGATGGCGCTGCAGGAATTTACTCTAGTATTCATGATATGAGCAAATGGGCTTTGGTACAATTAAACAATTCCAAATTGCCTGATGGAAAAAATCTATTATCAGAAGCACAACACCAGGAATTAACACAACTGCAAACTGTCATTCCTGCCATTTCAAAAGCACCCTACAATACGCATTTTAGTGGCTACGGATTAGGTTTCTTTCTAAGTGATATTAAAGGTTACAAACAAGTTTCTCATACAGGAGGCCTTGAAGGAAATGTAACACAATTTACCTTAATTCCAGAAATCGGATTAGGCATTATTGTCTTTACCAATCAGCAATCAGGTAGCGCTTTTTCTACAATTACAAACAGTATTAAAGACAGTTATTTAGGTGTAGAAACCAAAGATTATCTAAAAATATATAGCGAAAAAGAAGCCGAAGCCTTCAAAACACATGAAAAAACCATGGCAGATGCTTTTGCTATGGCGAAAGAAGATTTCAATTTTCCATTTACAGGAACCTATAAAGACAATTGGTTTGGAGAAATTAACCTGTACAAAAAAGACGGAAAATACTTTTTCGAAGCCAAGCGTTCTAAAAACCTAAAAGGGCAAATTTTAAGCTACAAAGACAATATGTATATCGTTAAATGGGACAACCGAAGTCTCATTGCCGATGCGTTTATAACCTTTGAAAATAAAGGCAATAAAGCAACTATGAAACCGATTTCAGATTTCACCGATTTCAGTTATGACTTTCAGGATTTAGAATTTCATAAAACAGGAACAAAAGGAGGCAAAAAATAAGCCTCTTTTTTATTCAATTTCTTTTGATTAATTTCTAAAAATCGCTAACTTTAGAAAATCCAAGTGTACGTTATGGTCGAAATAGATATCGAAAAAGAAAATAAAGCGATTGCGCAAGAATACAAAGAATTACTTCGTATAAGTTACCAAACACTATCAACAGAAGATAAAAAACTTATTCGGAAAGCATTCGACTTTGCTGTTGAAGCCCATCAAGATCAACGTAGGAAATCTGGTGAAGCTTACATTTTTCATCCCATTGCCGTTGCCAAAATTGTTGCTGGTGAAATTGGCCTTGGCGCCACTGCTATTGCTGCCGCATTAATGCACGATGTGGTAGAAGATACTGATATCACTGTGGAAGACATCGAAAGAGAATTCAACCCCAAAGTAGCACAACTCGTGGCTGGATTAACTAAAATTGCTCAGGTTAAAAAAGACATGAACATCTCAATGCAAGCCGAAAACTTCCGTAAAATGTTGTTGACGCTGAACGATGATGTTCGCGTAATTATCATAAAAATCGCCGATAGACTCCACAACATGCAAACGATGGATTCTATGGTCGATTACAAACAAGTCAAAATTGCTTCGGAAACTTTATATATTTATGCACCTCTTGCCCATCGCTTGGGATTGTACAACATCAAAACGAAATTAGAAGATTTAGGATTAAAATATACCGAACCGACTGTTTACAATGACATCGTAAGCAAAATCAAAGAAACAAAGGAAGAACAAGATGCCTATATTAAAAATATTTCTGATGTTTTAAAAAAATCGTTGGATGATGAAGGAGTTGAATATATCATAAAAGGCCGACCAAAATCGATTTATTCCATTCGTAGAAAAATGGCTGCTCAAAATGTAAGTTTTGATGAAGTCTATGACAAATTTGCCCTTCGCATTGTTTACAAATCAAATCAACACGATGAAAAATTTCTAGCCTGGAAAATTTATTCGATTGTTACCGATCATTATCGCCCTTCTCCTAGTCGTTTGCGGGATTGGATTTCTTCGCCAAAATCAACCGGTTACGAAGCCTTACACATCACTGTAATGGGACCTTTAGGCCGTTGGGTAGAAATACAAGTCCGCAGTGAACGTATGGACGAAATTGCCGAAAAAGGCTACGCAGCTCACTACAAATACAAACAAGGAGCTAACGAAGAAAGTGGTTTGGATACTTGGTTGAATTTATTAAAAGAAGCCCTAGAAAACGCCGAAACCAATGCAGTCGATTTTGTAGAAGACTTCAAAATGAACTTGTATGCCAAAGAAATTTATGTTTTTACTCCCAAAGGGGAAATCAAATCGTTACCCAAAGGCGCCACATCGCTTGATTTTGCCTTTAGTATTCACTCTGAAATTGGTGTAAAAACAAGAGGAACTCGTGTGAACGGAAAATTAGTCCCGTTAAATTATGAGCTGAAAAGTGGTGATCAAATTGAAATCATCACTTCCGTAAATCAAAAACCTACGGCCAACTGGTTGGATTATGTAACGACTTCAAGAGCGAAAAATAAAATACGAAATGTCCTAAACGAAAATACCAAGAAAATAGCCGAAGACGGCAAAGAAGTACTAACCCGTAAACTGAAACACCTAAAAATTGGCTTAAACGAACAAGTGGTTAACGAATTAGTAGCCTTTTTAAAGCTTAAAACGAGTTTGGATTTGTTTTACCGTGTTGGAATTGGTTCGGTTGATAATCAGCAGTTAAAAGATTTTGCCGCTCAAAAAAGCAATACTTTCTTTAATTTCTTTAAAAATAAAATCAAAAGAAATCCTTCCGCCAACGCTGATTTGGTTCAAAGAGATGAAATTACCCAAAAATATGACCTTTTGGTTTTTGGTGCCGAACAAGACAAACTCGACTACAAACTATCGACTTGTTGTAACCCAATTCCAGGGGATTTAGTATTCGGATTTGTAACCATAAACGAAGGAATTAAAGTCCATAAAAGAGATTGTCCAAATGCCATCAGTATGCAATCCAATTATGCGTATCGAATTCTGCAAGCCAAATGGATCGATTCTACACAACAAGAATTTAAAGCTACCCTTGACATCACCGGAATGGACAGTTTGGGACTAACAAATGAATTGACTCGGGTGATTTCCAACAACATGCATGTCAACATTCAAAGCATTGCCTTAAGCGGGGAAGCAGGAATTTTTAATGGAAAATTAACCGTAGTCGTTCCTAACAATACCGTTTTGAAAAAACTAATTGAAAACATAAAAAAAATTGATGGAGTCGATAAAATTTCGAGATCTTCGTAAACTGTTAACAATCATTTGCAACTTTAAAGCCGTATTGTTTTTAAGATTTAAACAAATGAATTATCTTTGCGCATATGACACAAATTGCCACAGATAATAGTAATAATCAAGAGACTGTAAAAAATGTTTTTACGCTATATCTTGAACAAAAAGGGCATCGAAAAACGCCTGAACGTTACGCTATACTTCAAGAAATTTACGAAAGTGAAGAGCATTTTGATATCGAAAACTTGTATATCAAAATGAAAAATAAAAATTATCGCGTTTCTCGTGCCACGCTATACAACACCATCGAATTACTGCTCGATTGTGGTTTGGTACGTAAACATCAATTTGGACAAAATCAAGCCCATTACGAAAAATCGTACTTCGACAAACAGCACGATCATATTATTATGACCGATACTGGGGAAGTCATCGAATTTTGCGATCCAAGAATTCAAACCATCAAACAAACCATGGAAGAAATTTTCGGAATCGATATTCAAACGCATTCGCTTTATTTTTACGCTACAAAAAAACAATAATACACAACACAATAAACAACAACACAATGACCGTAGACTTACTACTAGGATTACAATGGGGCGATGAAGGCAAAGGAAAAATTGTCGATGTACTAACTTCAAAATACGATATTATTGCGCGATTTCAAGGTGGCCCAAACGCCGGGCATACTTTAGAATTTGACGGTATTAAACACGTTTTAAGAACCATTCCTTCTGGAATTTTTCACGAGAATAACATCAATATTATTGGAAATGGTGTGGTAATCGATCCGGTAGTTTTCAAATCGGAAATTGACGGATTGGCAAAATTCAATTTGGATTTAAAATCGAAACTAATCATTTCTAGAAAAGCGCATTTAATTCTTCCAACACACCGATTATTGGATGCTGCTTCGGAAGCTTCCAAAGGAAAAGCGAAAATTGGTTCGACTCTAAAGGGAATTGGTCCAACGTATATGGACAAAACTGGTCGTAACGGAATTCGTGTGGGTGATATCGAATTGGAAGATTTCAAAGAAAAATACCGCAATTTGGCCAACAAACACGAAGAAATGATCAAATTTTATGACGTTTCTATTCAATATAATTTAGCCGAATTAGAAAAAGAATTTTTCGAAGCCGTTGAAGAATTGAAAAAATTAACCTTCATCGATTCGGAAGAATATTTACACCAAGCACAAAAAGCAGGAAAATCAATTCTTTGCGAAGGAGCGCAAGGTTCGTTATTAGATGTTGATTTTGGAACGTATCCTTTTGTAACCTCTTCAAACACGACTGCTGCTGGAGCGTGTACTGGATTAGGAATTGCGCCCAACAAAATCAAAGAAGTGTACGGAATTTTCAAAGCCTATGTAACTCGTGTGGGTTCAGGACCTTTCCCAACGGAAGATTTTGAAGAAGCGGGAACCACTATGGCCAAAGTAGGAAACGAATTTGGTTCGGTAACAGGACGACAAAGACGTTGCGGTTGGTTGGACTTGGTAGCTTTAAAATATGCCGTTCAAGTCAATGGTGTGACACAATTAATGATGATGAAAGGGGACGTACTTTCAGGTTTTGAAATGCTAAAAGTGTGTACTTCTTACAACTATAAAGGTCAAAACATTTCACATTTACCCTACAATATCGAACCTGAAAACATCACGCCAGTTTATACGGAACTTAAAGGTTGGAAAGCCGATTTAACCGGAATGAACAGTTATGATCAACTTCCGATAGAATTAAAAGAATACATCGCTTTTATTGAAAAAGAAGTCGAAGTGCCAATTACTATAGTTTCGGTAGGTCCTGACCGAAAACAAACAATTACCAAGTAAATACAGAAACGCTCCACTAAAATGGAGCGTTTTTTCTTTTATTACGCAATAAAAAGTATCTTTGTTTTTCTTCATCAGAATATCAAACAACAATGCCTAATAGAAATTCAGCTCAATTTCAAATTACTATAAAAAAAATTCTGAAGCGATTCGAAAAAGTGATTTTCATCTCAAAAGCACTACTTTCAGAACGTAATTTCATTTATTTCTCCAGTATTCTTGTCGCGATTTCCTGTGCTTTTGCAGTAATAATTTTGAAATCATTCGCCCATAATGTGTTTCTTTTTGCCAATTATCTTAATGGTTTTTTAAAACTACCCTACTCTAACAGTTTATTACCAATTATAGGTATTGTACTCACCGTTTTTGTTATTAAAAACTTTCTTGGAGGTGCCATTGAAAAAGGAAGCGCCAAAATATTACACTCGGTAGCAAAAAAAGGAGGAATTGTACCCAAAAAACAAATGTATGCACAAATTTTAACCAGTTCTTTAACAGTGGGATTAGGTGGTTCTGCTGGATTGGAAAGTCCGATTGTGATTACTGGAGCCGCCTTTGGATCCAATTTTGCCCAAAAATATAAACTCTCAAAAAAAGACCGAATTTTGCTTTTAGCCTGCGGGATCTCGGCCGGAATCGGAGCGGCTTTCAACGCGCCCATTGCAGGTGTTTTATTTGCTATTGAAGTCGTCTTAACCGATGTCACCATTTCGGCATTTGTACCTATCATGATTTCTGCAGCCACGGGTGCATTAGTTTCACAAATGGTATTAAGTCAGGAAATACTACTGAGTTTTAATCAAGAACAACATTTTAACTATCAAAACACACCTTACTATATCTTATTAGGAATTTTAGCCGGTTTGGTTTCCATCTATCACGCTAGAACCTTTAGAAAAGTAGAACATTTTTTCAATCATTTCACCAAACGAAACTATGTAAAAGCACTCTTTGGAGCCAGTGTTTTGGCCATTTTAATCTTTTTATTCCCAACCCTTTTTGGAGAAGGTTATGAAAGTATAAAAACCCTTTCAACAACAAACCCAGGGGTTTTATTAGAAAATACCTTGCTAGATGATTACAAAGGTAACGATTGGATTTTATTACTATTTGTAGGAATTACCGTTTTAGTAAAATCGATTGCAACGGGTATTACTTTAGGATCTGGTGGTAATGGTGGTAACTTTGCCCCTTCCCTTTTCGTGGGCTCCTATCTCGGTTTTTTTGTTTCCAAATTTTTTAAATTATTAGATATTGCCCCAAATTTACCAGTAGCTAACTTTACAATTGTGGGTATGGCAGGTATTTTGAGTGGCTTGTTTCATGCACCTTTAACTGCCATTTTCTTAATTGGGGAAATCACGGGTGGATATGACTTAATGGTACCTTTAATGATTGTTTCATCCATCAGTTTTGCCATTTCAAAACGATTCGAAAAACATTCTATGGATGTAAAAATCTTAGCAGAAACTGGAGAAGTTTTCACTAGTGATAAAGATTTGAACATTCTCCAAAGTATTGATGTTTTAAATCTTATCGAAACCAAATATACGGCAATTTCCGAAGAAGAATCCTTAGAAAATGTAGTGACACTTCTTACTAATAATAAGGAACTTATATTTCCTGTGGTAGATTCAAAAAATAAATTGATCGGATTAATAGAATTCGAAAAACTAAGACCCATTATTTTCAATTCTTTTCAAGTCAAATATACTTCGGTTAAAGAAGTCATCAGTATTCCTGAATTCAGTATCGAATTTGACGAAGAAATTGAAATTATCATGCAAAAATTCGATACTAATTCTATAACCATTTTACCAGTAACCAAATACGGTAAGTTTTATGGTTTTCTATCAAAATCGGTTATATTGGAAGCCTACAGAACCAAACTTAAAGAAATGGTGATCGAGTAGATTATAAATGTTTCTTAATAAATCCTTTCGTTTTTTTATTTTAACTAATTTTGGCAAAAAATAAACATACTTTGAATACTATATATTTCCGAATTATACTTTTTTCACTGATTTTCAGTCAAAATTCTCTTTGGTCCCAGATTACTAGTCCAATGGAAACCAAACCTGTTCAAGACAGCAAACAAATCATTATCGAGAATTCTGATTTTATGGATATTTCCGAAACCGAAGTTCCGGGTGCCATCGTCTTAACTGGAAATGTACGCATTATTCATCAAGGCGTACGCATGTCGTGTAACAAAGCTTATCATTTTACCAAATCTAACTTTGTCAAAGCTTTCGGAAGCGTCAATATGGTGCAAGGTGATACGCTAACCATGTCTAGTAAATACGCCGAATATAACGGAAATACCAAATTTGCTTTTGCGACTGGAAATGTAGTCATGCAAGACCCAAAAATGACCGTTACCACCGATACTATTAATTTTGATCGTACCAGCCAACAAGCCTATTATAATACTGGAGGTGTAATTCGCGATGCCGAAAATACCTTAACTAGTAAATCTGGGAAGTATTTTTTAAATGAAAAAAAATTCCAGTTTAATACTGCTGTAGTTGTGAATAATCCAACACACACCATTCGTACTAATCATTTAGATTACTATACAAATTCAGGTCATGCTTATGTTTTTGGGCCTTCTACTATTGCATCTGCCAATAATACCATTTACACTACCAAAGGATTTTATGATACCAAAAAAGACGAAGGAAAACTCCAAAAAGGTTCTAAAATTAAATATCGGGATAGAATAATTGAAGGGGAAGATTTGTATTATGACCGCAAAAATGATTTTGCACGCGCCAAAAACAATGTCAAAATAACCGATACCATCAACAAAACAGTTATTCGTGGACATTACGCCGAAGTATTTAAGCAAAAGGACTCTATGTTTATCACTAAAAAAGCATTGGTTTCAGGACTATTCGAAAAAGACTCCGTGTGGTTTCACGCCAAACGCATTGTAGTGACTGGAAAAACTAAAAACCGAATCATACGTGGGTACAACAATGCCCGTTTCTTTAAAAAAGATATGAGTGGAAAATGTGATTCGATTCATTTCAACGAAAAAAAGGGACTTACAAAAATGATTGGCAATCCAATTTTTTGGAATGGAAAACGACAATTAACAGGTGATTTAATGCACATTATTTCCGACACGGTTGCCCAAAAAGTAGATTCCTTAAAAGTGCTCAACAATGCTTTTATTATATCTAAAGATACTATTGGAGATGGTTTCAATCAAGTTAAAGGTGTCAATCTCTATGGAAAATTTAAAGACAATCATTTAAAAGAAGTTGATGTTGTCAAAAATACTGAAGTCATTTATTACATGAGAAATGACAAACAAGAACTTATCGGAATTAACAAAAATGTGAGTAGCCGAATCAACATGATGCTTACTGAAGGCAAAAACGATATCGAAAGTGTTACTTTTTTCACCAATCCTGAAGGAGAAATCTATCCTGAAGAAGAACTTCCTGTTAATGCCAGAAAACTTCGGGGCTTTGTTTGGCGTGGCGAGGAACAAATTCTAAAACTCGAAGATATTTTTCCGAAAGAAGAACTTGAACTCGATGCCAAAGCTAAAGCAGAAGTCAAGAAAAAAATGATGGAGCCAGACGCTCCTTTAGAACCAAGTAAAGAGACTTTAGACTACGACAAACCGAAGGTTGAAAAAAAGTCAAAAGCCAAAAGCCAAAAGTCAAAAGTCAACAGAAAAAATAAAAGCTAACGGCTATTGCCTAATCACTAATGCCTTACAAATGCTAAACGATTTCCTTACCTATCAAGCCCAAACTTCTCCGTATCCTCTAGGTATGGAAGTATCACATGCCATTGGTTCTTACATCTACGATACCAAAGGCAAAAAATATTTAGATTTTGTAGCGGGTGTTTCGGCGTGTACTCTAGGACATCAACATCCAAGAGTCAAAAAAGCTATTATTGATCAATTAGACAAATATGCCCATGTCATGGTTTATGGCGAATATGCACAAGATCCCGCAGTGGCTTTGTGTAAATTATTAGCCGAAAATATGCCCTCTCAACTGAACAAAACCTATTTGGTAAATTCGGGTACAGAAGCCACAGAAGGTGCCTTAAAATTGGCCAGAAGAGTAACTGGCAGAAGTCAATTAATCTCTTGCTACAATGCGTATCACGGCAACACGATGGGCTCGATGAGCGTGATGGGATTTGAAGAACGCAAGCAAATCTTCCGTCCGCTAATTCCCGATGTAGATTTTATTACCTTCAACAACGAAGCAGATTTACAAAAAATAACCACCAAAACGGCCGGAATCATTTTAGAAACCATTCAAGGAGGAGCAGGATTCATTCAACCACAAAATGACTTCTTGAAAAAAGTACGTCAACGCTGTGATGAAGTCGGCGCTATGTTGATTTTAGACGAAATTCAACCAGGCTTTGGCCGTACCGGTAAATTATTCGGGTTCCAAAACTATGATATCGTTCCTGATGTCGTGGTGATGGGAAAAGGTATGGGTGGAGGCATGCCCGTTGGTGCTTTTACCGCCAATGCCAATCACATGGATTTATTAACTCACGACCCTAAATTAGGGCATATTACGACTTTTGGTGGACATCCAGTAATCGCAGCCGCTTGTTTAGCGACGCTTCAAGAATTAGTCGAAACCGATTTAATGTCGAAATGCTTGGAAAAAGAGCAATTATTTCGTAAATTGTTAGTGCATCCGTTAATTAAGGAAGTCCGTGGAGAAGGTTTAATGCTGGCGATAATGACAGAAAGTCCTGAAATAACAAATGAAATCATTTTTAAATGCCAAGAAAAGGGACTTATTTTATTTTGGCTACTCTTCGAAGGTTGCGCTATTCGTATCACGCCACCTCTAACCTTATCTAACCAAGAAATTATCGAAGGTTGTGGCATCATTATTGAAGCTATGAATGAAGTGTTAGAACAATTAAAAATTAACAATGGATAATTGACAATGAACAATTTTGATTTCTAGTTGAAAAAATTATCAATTATCAATTATCAATTCAAATTTTGTTAATTAAATTGTTCACAACAAAAAAATAATAAAACGATATCAACAACTAGGTTGCCTAATTTTATAGAAGGATAATTCTAAAAACAAGGAGTATGCATTTGAGTCACGATGAAGAAGATTACAATTTATCCTTATCGAAATTCGAATCGATGTTAAAAACAAACAAAGTCTTGTTTTTTGACTCGGAGGAATTTGAGGATATCATACTGCATTACATGGATATTGGGAAACCTAGCCTTGCCAAAAAAGCATTGAAATTGGCGTTGGAACAACATCCGAAATCTACTGGATTAAAACTCGTGCACGTAGAAATGTTAGTCTTTGAAGACAAACTAGACGTTGCCGAAAAGATGCTCAATGAATTGTATGCTATCGAACCTACCAACGAAGAAATTTACATCCAAAAAGCCAATATCTATTCCAAAAGAGACAATCACGAAAAAGCTGTCGAATTCTTAAAAATTGCTTTAAAATACACTGATGATTATGCCGATGTATACAATTTAATCGGAATGGAATACCTTTTTATGGACGAATTGGAATTGGCCAAAGAAAATTTCATCAAATGTTTAGAAGAAGACCCTGAAGAACAATCAAGTTTGTACAATGTCATTT
Organism: Flavobacterium sp.; assembly: GCA_018062725.1. The sequence goes on along the minus strand of JAGORP010000017.1, from coordinate 4,815 downwards.
ATTGTTTTGAATTTTTAGAACAATACGAAGAAGCAATCACCTATTTAACAAAATACATTGATGAAAACCCTTACAGCGAGATCGCTTGGCATCAATTGGGTCGATTAAATTATACGATAAAAAAATACGAAGCGGCCTATACAGCTTTCGATTATGCAACAATAATCGACGAGTATTTTATGGGTGCTTTTATGGAAAAAGCAAAATCCCTAGAACGTTTAGGTCGTTTTGAAGAAGCCATTGAAAACTATAATGAAACAATTCGCCTTGAAGATCCCACTTCTTATGCGCTACTTCGCATTGGAAAATGTTATGAAAAATTAGGAAATGAAGTTGAAGCTTTAAAATTCTACAACCAAACCGTGCATGAAGATCCATTACTAGACAAAGGTTGGATTGCTATTACGGATTTGTATTTCAAAAAGAAAAACTATCAAAAAGCGCTGTATTTTGTCAATAAAGCATTGGCAATTGACAGCGAAAACAGATTATACTGGAAGCGTTTTGCAACCATAAATCGCGCTTTAAATTTTTATGAAGAAGCCGAAATGGGTTATCGAAAAGCAGTAGAATTTGGTGACTATGAATTAGACACTTGGTTGTATTGGGCAGATTTATTGCAATTTTTAGGTGAGTTTGGTAATGCTATACAAACACTATTACAAGCTGGTGATTATTTTCCTGAAGAAAATGAAATAGAATACCGATTGGCAGGGTTGTATTTTATGCTACAAGATACTGAAAAAGGAACGTTTCATTTAAGTAACGGTTTACGTCAAAATTACAAAAACAAAAAACTTTTAAAAGACCTTTTCCCTGTGATTTGGGAACGAAAAGAAGTTCAGGATAGTATAGAAAAACATAAAAAATAATGTGCTCTTAATTGGCCACGAATACAGGAATATTTTTTACATTACATTGTGATTATTCGTGTATTTGTGGTTATTTTTTTAGAAAAACAAATTTCAAAAACCAATGAATAAACTAGGATTAGTAGGTAAAAATATCGGTTATTCTTTTTCTAGAAATTATTTTACTCAAAAATTTACAAAGGAAGGAATAAACCATGCTTTTAGTTATGAAAACTTCGATATTCCGAGTATTCAAGATTTTCCTGAAATTATAAAAAACAATCCGGAATTAATCGGACTTAATGTAACCATTCCCTATAAAGAAGCTATTATTCCGTTTTTAGATGAGTTATCAGAAAATGCCAAACAAATTGGCGCAGTCAATACCATCAAAATTTTTCCTAACGGAAAGCTTTTGGGAGACAATACCGATTATTTTGGCTTTATCAAATCATTACAACCTCTTTTAAAATCACACCACAAAAAAGCATTGATTTTAGGAACAGGCGGTGCCGCAAAGGCCGTTGCTTTTGGGTTACATCAACTCGATATTGATTTTACGTTTGTTTCGAGAATCGTAAATGAAAACACCATGGGCTATGAAGATTTGGATGAAAAAACAATGACAGATTTCCAAATTATTATTAATGGCACTCCGTTAGGAACCTTCCCTAATACTGAAGTTTATCCAGATATTCCGTATCAATATCTAAACAACAATCACATTGTCTATGACTTAATATACAATCCGGAAAAAACTACTTTTTTAAACAACGCAGCAGAAAAAGGAGCGGTTATCAAAAACGGACATGAAATGTTGGTACTTCAAGCCGAAAAAGCCTGGGAGATTTGGAATAGCTAGCTATTTGTGTTTCCTCCAATATTTTTGACCGTAACTACAAAAAATCTCTTGTCCTACTTTTATAGTTGAAGTAGCCACCAAACAAACATTATCATTATCATCCAAAGTGATTTTGGCATTGTTTTTAAAAGCCGATTTACTAAAACCCGAAGCGTCATTGGCATATTTTGCAAAACAATCGGTGTGCATACAATCTAATACAGAGCCATTTAAAAGCACCATAAAATATTTGTCTTCCTTTTTTGCTTCTCTTTTTAAAATTTCCGATTGATTTAAAACTTCCCCTTTAAAAACAGAAATAATTTCGTCTTTATAGATTTTTATAGCCGTGAACAATCCATTTCCGGAATTTAGAATCTGTGATTCTTGCACGTATAAGTAATCGACTTCAGAGGCTTCAATAGTATTTTTATCTGGATTCATCATGATACAAAAGCCAATGTTACTACAAATTTTATAATAAACCTAAAAACATCATAATGGCCCAGATTAGTTCACTATTATTTTAATTTATTTTGTTGAGTTCAGTGAACTTTGTTTGAGGTGAAAATTCTTTTTTAGATCTGACAGGTTTCTAAAAACATGTCAAGTATAAAAAAGATTGCAACGAATGGCTGGAAAAAGCTGCTAAAAATCACTAAAAAAAGAAGAATTGGTACTTTCAACCAAAAAAATGGTAATACAGCGGTTTTATCTTTTGAATTTAATTCGATTTTACTAACTTCGGCAAATAGTAACTGTAAATATCCTGCATCATGCAAGAACCACAACACGATAACCTGCTTCAAGCAGATGGAAATGAAAATCAAGAATCGCAAGTCGTTGTTAACGAAGCAATTGAAACTATTGAAAATCTAAACGCGGAAGTAAGCGAAGACGCAACGATTGACGAAAGCCACGATATCCCAATGCAGAATTATGAAGCAATGGATATGGATAAACTCGTTGTAGCACTTGAAGAACTTGTAGCTACCGAAAAAGTTATGGCTGTAAGTAAACATGTTGAAGAAATTAAATCGACATTTTTATCGAAATACAACCATTTTATCGAGGAGAAAAAGGAAGAATTTTTACACGATAACCCAAATACTGAAGAAGAATTTGAATATCATTTACCATTAAAATCGAAATTCGATTCTTTATATAACAATTACAGAACCAAGAAAAATGCGCATTTTAAATCGTTAGAATCCAATTTAAAAACGAATTTACAAACCCGTTTAAATTTGATTGAAGAATTAAAATCTTTAATCAATCCAAATGAAAACATTGTTGATTCGCTAAAACAATTCAATGATTTACGGGAACGTTGGAAAAATGCAGGTCCGATTCCAAAAGACAAATACAACCACGTTTGGAACAACTACCATTTCCACGTTGAAAATTTCTACGACATATTACACTTAGATCGTGAAGCGCGTGATCAGGATTTTAAACAAAATTTAGAGAAGAAAACCAAAATCATAGAACGAGCCCAAAGCCTTTTACAAGAAACAGATGTGATGAAGGCTTTTAGAGAGTTACAATTGTTACATAAAATTTGGAAGGAAGAAATTGGACCCGTATCGAAGGACAAAAGAGAAGAAATTTGGAACGCTTTCAGTGACGTTACCAAACAAATGCACGACAAGCGCGAAAGCTTATTTGAAGAATACCGCAATCGTGAGGTAGAAAATTTGGCTAAGAAAAAAGAAATTATTGCTGCTATCGAACAAATTGCAACGGAAAAAATTGAAGTTCATTCGGGTTGGCAAAATCAAATCAATAAAATTGAAGCCTTGCGAAAAGCTTTCTTTGAAGCGGGTAAAGTTCCTTCGGAAGTCAATGAACAAACGTGGAGTGAATTTAAAACAGCCGTTCGTAATTTTAATGTCCACAAAAATGCATTTTACAAAGACATTAAAAAAGACCAACAACATAATTTAGACAAGAAAAATGCTTTGGTAGCTCGTGCCAAAGAATTAATGGACAGCGATGATTTTGCAACCACAACTCCAATCATGAAAAAAATTCAGGACGAATGGAAGCAAATTGGCCATGTTCCTAGAAAATTTTCAGACAGTGTTTGGGCCGAATTTAAAAGTGCTTGTAATCATTACTTTGATCGTTTGCATGCAGTAAAAAATGAAAATGAAGCCGTTGAAATTGAAGCATTTGAAAAGAAAAAAGACTATTTGGAAAAAGTACGTGCTTTTGAGTTTTCAGGCAATCATAAAACCGATTTAGAGGCTATAAAAGCACATATCGAAACCTGGAAATCATTTGGTAAAGTACCTTTCGCTCGCCGTCATATTGATGGGAAATTTAATAAAGTATTAGACGGTTTGTTCGAAAATTTAACTTCTAGCAAAAAAGAAGCTGAAATGATGCGTTTTAATAGTCGATTAGAACAACTTTCAGGTGATAACGATGCTAGAAAAATTGACAACGAAAAAGTATTTCTTCAACGCAAAGTAGAAGAAGTTCAAAATGAAATTTTCCAATTAGAAAACAACATTCAGTTTTTTGCTAATGCGAAAAAAGACAATCCACTGGTTGCCGAAGTAAAGAAAAGCATTGAAAGACATAAAGAAGAATTAGCCACTTGGAAAGAAAAGCTAAAACAGATTAGAAAAATGTAATTAAAAAAAGCCTCAAAATAGTAATTTGAGGCTTTTTTTTCTCTTCTATATAAAAATTTATCTTGTTTCCTTAGTTCTTGGAACTCTCAATAAAAGTAGTAATCCAATCACAAAGAAAATACCGAGAAACACAATAGAATTTCGCATCGAACCCGTCACTTGATATATGATGCCATAAACCGACATTCCAATAACAATACCTACCTTTTCGGTTACGTCATAAAAACTAAAATAGGATGCGGTATCGGTCGTTTCAGGCAAAAATTTAGAATACGTAGAACGGGCTAATGATTGAATTCCGCCCATTACTAGTCCAACAAAGCGGCGGATTCAAGACCTTAATGCAACAAGGTTAATAATTAGTTAATATATCAAATTTAGTTTTTTATTTCAATTTTGCATAATTTCAGAATAACTTTTTTTGGCTTTTTCAAGAGCCAAAAGTTATTTCCGAAATTGGCTTGTTTTATGCTGCATAATT
>JAGORP010000108.1 GCA_018062725.1 Flavobacterium sp. | reverse complement strand
GCATTGGACATTTCTTCAAGGAAATGTAAACACCGTTCAAGAATTTGCAAATGTGTTGGCAGTAAAATATAAAAAAATATCCCCTATGGATTTCTCCCATTCCAACATCATTAGTGTTTTTAATAAAAATGGCGAATTAGTCCACCAACAAGAAGGTTTAGGGGTTAACAACGAAAATACCGTTGCAAAAATTATAGAAACAGTATCACAATAACAAACGGAAAGCTTATACCGAACTATTCGCTCATACCTATCACTACCTTAATAGGAGGTATAAGTTTCCGTTTTATTCTTAAAAAAATATGACTACAACCATCCCATATTACTTTGCGGTAGGAAAAGAAGAAGCTGTTTTTTCACAATCTTACCTTAATAAAATTCCGTTATTGCTTAAAGGACCTACAGGTACCGGTAAATCTAGATTTATAGAATTTATGGCGGTAAAACTGGAAAAAAAGTTAATTACCATTAGCTGCCATGAAGAAACGTCATCAACAGATTTAATTGGTAGATACATCATAAAAGGAGCCGAAACCGTGTGGGTTGACGGTCCTTTAACCACAGCTGTAAAAGAAGGGTCAATCATTTATCTAGATGAAATAGCCGAAGCCCGACCCGACGTTATTGTAGCCATACACTCCCTGACGGATCACAGAAGGCAGTTGTATATTGATAAATTAGGAACAATCATTACCGCGCATCCTGATTTTATGCTGGTGGCCTCTTTTAATCCGGGGTATCAAAAAGGATTTAAAGAACTAAAACCCTCTACCAAACAGCGTTTTACAGCCATTACGTTTGAATATCCAAAAGCGAATCAGGAAATTGAAATTCTGATTCAAGAAACCGGATGCGAATCGGATACAGCCAAAAAACTGGTGGCCATTGGAAATAAAATACGAAACTTAACCGAATTGGGACTAGCGGAAACCGTTTCAACCCGATTGCTGGTCAATGCCGCCAAACTGATAAAAAGTGGTCTGCCCAAACGATTGTCTACTCATATCGCCATTGTAGAACCTTTGACCGATGATTTGCAAACGACTCAAGCGCTAAAAGATTTGTGTGATTTAATGATTTAATTATGGACTTAGACGAGATACTGTTTAGTTCGGTAGCTAAATACTTCAAGAACAGAAACAAGCATAAGGTGCTCTCTGATAAAAATGCTGTTTTCTTACAGGATATAAAATCTCGCCTTACTCTTTTAGCCAGAGCCATTACCGGCGAACCCATCGAACTATTTCCTGCAGAACGAGAAGGAGGTTGTAAAAACAACAATTTCTTTTTGCCCATTTATTTTAACGAATTTGATTCTATTGATGAAAACTTTGATTTTTATAAATTCCGAATCCTTTTTTTAAGTGTTCAAAAAGAACTGAATATAAACCTACAGGAACATCCTTTTTTTTCGGAAGAAGAAAAGCAACTGATTTTGCATCTTCTGTTTGAGAAATATCCTAGTGCCGAAGAGATGTATTACCATTTGGTGACTCATTTTTCTAAAAAAGCAACGCCTAAAAAGCTTCCTGATTTTGCCATGGTTTACGGTAAACCCATGAAAGAAGATCCTGAAACAACTAATGATTCTCTTTTAGAAAATTTTTCGGATACGGTAAAGACTTCTAATGCCGGACAGCCTCAAACGCTTTTAAAAGCCAAAGCGGTGGAAGAAATAAAAACACTTGAAATTGATAAAAAACAACAGGAGGATTATGTATTGCTGCATCAATTTGAAAAAGTAGAAACTGCCGAAGAATTTAGTGGTACCTGGAGGGATTTTGATGGTTCTGACGAGTTGGAAAACCATGAAAATGCTCTGGAGGATTTGAATATGAAATTTACAGTTAGGGTAGACGATACGGCACATTCGGTGTACCAAGCCGATTTTATCGAAAATACTTCGGTTTCAGAAAGTGCTGAGGTTGATACCACTGGTTATCACATTGCATACGACGAATGGGATTTTTCCAAACGAGCGTACAAAGAAAAGTTCTGTAAAGTATATCCGAAGACTTTGCTCAAAAAAGATGCGTCGTATTATGAAAATACTCTTAAAAAAAATGCAACAACTTTAAATGGATTGCGGAAAATTCTCACGCATTTAAACAATAAAATGCAACAACAAAAACGACAGTCGCAGGGAAACGAGTTTGACATCGATGCGCTCACCGATTTGTATGTTGACATTCATTCTAAAAAAAATCCTTCGGACAAAGTCTATCTCTCCAACCGAAAGAAAGACAAGGATGTGTCTATTTTAGTGCTCTTGGATATCAGTTTGTCTAGTGATAGTTATGCGGCTGGCAACAGAGTAATCGATGTTGAAAAAGAAGTTTCCATATTGTTTGGAGAGATTTTACATGAGTTTAATATTGATTTTTGCATCGATAGCTTTTATTCAAAAACGCGTAATTTTTCGAGTTATGAAACCATCAAAGAATTTGATGAAAATTGGGACACCGCCAAGTATAAAGTCGGTGCCATAGAACCTTCGGGATATACACGTATCGGTGCAGCACTGCGACATGCCGGAGCACGATTGGAGCAGCGGGATTCTAAAAACAAATGGATTATCCTTATTTCCGATGGAAAACCGAATGATTATGATAAATATGAAGGTAAATATGGCATAAACGACACCCAGCAAGCTTTACGAGAATTGAATCAAAAAAACATCAATTCTTATGCCTTGGCTATAGAAGCACAGGCGAAATACTATTTGCCTCAAATGTTTGGGCAAAACCATTACCAAATATTAACCAATCCGGTAGAATTACTAACAGCAATGGTTAAGCTGTATGAAAAAATCAAAAAGCAGTAAGGCTGTCATCAGTTAAAATTATTGGAAATTATGAAAACCTATTTGTTTAAACTATTGTTTTTAAAAGGATTTGTTGTTAAAATCTTAGCTTTAAAATTTAGCATCTTATTTTTAGGATGTCATGCGGAGCCCAAACATATAAACATAGATTCTCCTGAAGCAGTCAAAAAGGAACTGATTGCTGGCAACGAACGATTTTTGTCTGATGCTCTTATAAACACGGATTACAAAAACGATATTCTGCATAGCAAATCGGCACAACATCCTTACGCTTTGGTCTTGGGTTGTATGGATTCTAGAGTTCCTCCTGAAATTATTTTTGATCAAGGTCTTGGAAAAATTTTTGTGGAACGAGTGGCAGGTAATTTAGAAGACGACAATATAATTGGAAGCATTGAATATGCGGTGAAATTCAAAAAAATTAAACTAATTGTGGTCTTGGGGCACACAAACTGCGGAGCCATTCAAGGTACTTTAGACAAAGTCGAATTAGGCAATTTAACGCAGCTTACAGGACAAATTAAGGAGTCATTTACCAATAATGAAGCCCAGCATCATGTTGCTTTAAATGTGAATAAAACCATTAAAGATATTTTAAATAAAAGTGCTGAAATCAGGAAGCAAGCTTATGAGGACAAGATTGAAATTGTGGGGGCTTTTTATGAAGTCGAAACCGGCCAGGTCAAATTTTTATAAATCATGAAAACACAAGAAATAAATTATAAAAGCATTTACTATCCGCCGGGAGGAATCCTGATGTGGATCATCATTTTTATTGAAATCATTACGTTTTGCATGGCGCTTTTTGCGGCCATAATTGATGCAAAAGCGTATCCGGAGTTATACCATAATGCTAGTTTGAAATTAGACTTAACCTTGGGAACCTTAAATACGTTTGTTTTGTTAATCAGCGGTTATTTTGTGGCTCAGGGACTGCATTTTTTTAAAAAAGAATCGTATTCCTTAGCCAGTAAGCAATTTAACTGGGGTATTTTTCTTGGTTTTCTTTTTATTGTTATCAAATCTATTGAATATTACAAGAAGTTAAGTGCCGGATTTGGCTTAGGGACTAATAATTTCTTCTCATTTTATTGGTTGTTAACGGGTTTTCACCTTATTCATGTAATAATCGGAATTCTAATTATACTGTTGTTGAAAAAGAATTTATCGACCAAGAAATTAGAAGATGTAGAGGCGGGAACCACTTTTTGGCACATGTGTGATTTAATTTGGCTGTTGCTTTACCCTATTTTATACTTATACTTTAGAATCGTATGAACAAGTCATTAATCAATATTATTGTCATTTTAATTCTGGTTTCGATTATGGCTTTGTTAATAAGTCTTTTATCTATCAATGCCACCAGTAAAATTTTACTCATTTTAAGCATTTTCGGAATCAAATTTTTGTTGGTGGCCTTTCATTTTATGGAACTAAAAAAAGCCAATGCCTTTTGGAAATCCAGTATCGTAATTGTTGTTGTTCTGTTTTTTATTTCGAGTTTGTTCTTAAAATAATCAGAATGTGATTTTAATCATATTCTGTCTCAAAGTTATTTGGTCAATTTGTTACTTCTAAATAATGAACTAATTAAAAATACGATGCATACATTTCATATTCCCGTGATGGGATTAGCCTTTACTATCGACAGTCCCATAAGGGTCGCCCATTATGGTATGGATTCTGTCATTTCCATTATGGATGATGATTTAATTGAAAAGATGACGGCTTATTATGCTAAAAAATTCAAACAGCCTTATGAAGAAATTACCCAAAAAGTAGAAGACTTCCGAGCCAAACGAATTACCAATTATTTGAATTTAGCCGATAAAATCGTCACTCAGAAATTTGAAAATTTCAAGCAAGAGCTCTTGCAAACTAGAGCTTCTTTGGACTCCTTTATGGCGATGCTTCCCAATGGATCCCAATTAAAAAACAATTTAGAAACACTTATTGCTTCCAGTAAAACCAATATTAACGAAGTAAAAACTGTTTTAGAGCAATTTTTTAAGCCGGGAAGCATAGATGTCAATATTATGACAAAAGTCGATAAAGACAATTTTCATAATCAGGAACAATTACCCACTCAATACAACGATGCGCATGCCGCTTTGAGGGGGTTTGCCAACAGTACTACCACTTCTTCTGTGGTTTTTTCGGCGGGAATGAATCCTAGATTATACAGCTATCTTGAATCTTTTGAAGGGTTTTATCCGAATGTTAAGGGTCAGTTTCAAAAGAAAATCATTTTAAAAGTTAGCGATTTCCGTTCGGCAATGATTCAGGGTAATTTTTTAGCCAAAAAAGGACTTTGGGTTTCGGAATACAGAATCGAATCGGGGCTAAACTGCGGAGGACATGCCTTTGCCACCGATGGTTTATTGTTAGGTCCTATATTGGAAGAATTTAAAGCAAAAAAGAACGAACTGATACAATCGGCTTTTTCCTTATTCACCCAAGCATTGACTTCCAAAAATAAATTTGTCCCTCAAAAACCTCCTTTACTTAAAATCACAGTACAGGGAGGGGTAGGTACTGCCGAGGAACATCAATTTTTACTCGATCATTACCAAGTAGATAGCGTAGGGTGGGGATCTCCTTTTTTATTAGTCCCTGAAGCCACTTCCGTAGATGCGGAGACCAGAAATTTATTGGCCAATTGTCAGGAAGAAGACCTCTATTTGAGTAATATTTCGCCGTTGGGAGTGCCGTTCAATACCATCAAAGGAATGACCAATGATGTTTTTAAAAATGGACGAATTGCCTCAGGCAAAGCGGGAAGCTCTTGTCCTAAAAAATATTTGGCACTAAGTAAAGAATACGATAAAGAAGGCAGTTGTACCGCTTCCAAAAAATATCAGGATAAAAAAATAGCCGAATTGCAAAACAGGAAGAATGAACTTCCACAATCGGTTTTTGTAAAAGAAATGAAAGCCATAACCGAAAAAGCATGTCTGTGCGTAGGCTTAGCCAATTCCAGCCATTTAGAATTAAATTTCCCCATCAAAGGGCAGGCACAAGGAGTTGTGGTATGTCCGGGGCCCAATATGGCTTATTTTTCAAAAGAAGTTTCTCTAAAAGAGATGGTACAGCATATTTATGGTTACAAAATCATTGAATCGCATGAGAATCGCCCTAATTTCTTTATCAAAGAATTACAATTATATATCGATTATTTAAAAAATCAAATGGAAGATGCCTTTGAGTTGCCACCGGCTCAACTCAAAAAATGGGCGACTTTTACAAACAATTTATTTCATGGAATTGATTATTACAAAAACCTGTTGGAACAACATTATTTTGTCAACAAGGGAAAAATCATGCATGATTTAGAAAAATACAAAACACAATTATGCAACATCGAATTAAACTTATACGCACATGGAGAAACATCAATATAATTTAGATTTAGAGTGGACAGGAGATAGAAAAGGAACGCTTTCTTCTCCTGATTTTCAATCAACGATTGAAGTGGCCACTCCGCCGGAATTTGACAAAGGCATGGCCGGTTTTTGGTCGCCGGAACATTTGTTTACAGCCGCTGTACAAAGTTGCTTTATGACTACTTTTTTGGCCATTGCCGAATTTTCTAAATTAGAATTTCAAAAATTTAGTTGCTCGGCAACTGGAATATTAGAAAAAAGGGAGGGTACATTTTTAATGACCGAAGTCGTTTTGAAACCTATTATCGAGATTTCAAATGAAGCAGACAAGGAGAAAACCGAAAGAATTATTTTTAAATCGGAGAACGCGTGTTTAATTTCCAATTCGATTACGTCTAAAGTACTCTTGCAACCCAAAATTACTATTTCGAAATTAAATGTTTTAAAATGAGTACCGATGCCCCCAGTAGTCCTGTAATTGAAGGACATCCTGTGTTTACCTATTTTCAGGAAGTAGATTTAATTGTTTCCTTATTAAAAGAATTTAGCGTAACTCATCCGCAGGAGGAAAAGCAAAAATGGTTCAATATATTCAACGAACTATCCACGATTGAGAAACGGTTTTTGCGGAAAGAAAACCAGCTTTTTCCTTATCTAGAAAAAAAAGGCTGGAACGGGCCGTCAAAAGGAATGTGGTCGTTTCATGATACCA
>JAGORP010000109.1 GCA_018062725.1 Flavobacterium sp. | reverse complement strand
AAAATTCCGGTTGGATTTGAAAATCGCGAAATAGATGTGAATGCATTGGATAACATCATTTCAGAAGCAAAAAATAAAGGCAAAAAATATTTCATCGCTGTTTCTAATATGGGAACTACCATGTTTGGTTCCGTTGATAATCCTGATGATTATACTTCGATTTTAGAAAAACACAACGTTACTTATCGCTTACATATTGATGGTGCTTATGGCGGATTTGTGTATCCGTTTAGCAATCAAAAAACAAATATCAACTTTAGCAATCCAAAAATTAGTTCGATTACGATTGATGCGCACAAAATGTTGCAAGCGCCTTATGGAACAGGTATTTTTGTTTGCCGAAAAGGATTAATCGAAAACGTACTTACCAAAGAAGCCGAATACGTAGAAGGAATGGATTTAACCCTTTGCGGAAGTCGTTCTGGTGCGAATGCGGTGGCAGTTTGGATGATTTTATTTACCTATGGTGCTTTTGGCTGGTTTGAAAAAGTAAGTATTTTACAAATGCGTACTCAATTTTTATGTCACGAATTAGACCTATTGAATATCCAATATTTCCGCGAACCTTTTATGAATATCGTAACCATTCATTCGGAATCCATTCCAGAAAAAATTGCTGAAAAGTATGATTTGGTACCTCAACAACACAATGAAAACAACAAATGGTATAAAATTGTGGTGATGGATCACGTAGAAATAGAACATTTAACTACTTTTATAGACGAATTGAAAGCGTCTGTAAATGGATAAAAAGGCATTAAGAAGTAAGTACAAAGTATTAAGACAATCGTTAACTGAAGAAGAAATCGAAGACAAAAGTTTGGCGATTGCGAACCAATTGTTGCGAATGGATGCTGAGCCTAGCGGCAGGCTGGTTTGGGACAAATTGTATTATCATTTGTTTTTAACGATTGAAGAGCAAAAAGAAATCAATACCGAATATATACTGCAAATTTTAGCGGGAAAAGATAAAGAAATCGTCATTTCGAAGTGCGACTTTGCCACTTTAGGAATGACGCCTTTTTTATTAACCGATAATACCAAAATCAAAAAAAACAGTTACAACGTACCAGAACCGGTTGATGGTTTAGAAGTTCCTGATGCAAAAATTGATGTGGTTTTTGTGCCTCTTTTAGCTTACGACAAGCACGGAAATCGTGTTGGTTACGGAAAAGGTTTTTACGATAACTTTCTAAGTAAATGCAAGCCTGAAACGATTAAAATTGGGTTGTCGTTCTTTCCTCCAGAAGATAAAATTGACGATGTTTCAGAAAATGATGTAAATTTGGATTTTTGTGTGACACCTGAGGGGATTATTTCTTTCTAAAACTCGTAATCAATTCAATTACTCCATAAATAATAATGTGAGTTACCACAAAAATCCCGCCATAAAATAAAACCGCTAAAGAATTTCCACCTTTAAAATTATCTTCATCTAAAAAAATGTAAAACATATATAAAAAATAGACCATAAAAATGGTCAAATTCACTTTATATATAGTTCTTTTAGTAAAAATTAAACCCAAAAGAAAATAAGCAAATACCGAAAAATACACAAAGTATAAAAGTGTAAATTCAGAATCTGTCGGAAACATTATTCTTGAGTTTGAATAGTTTCTTCCTCTTTATCCGTATGAGCAAAAGCTCTTTTGTTGAAAACGATTAAAATCCCAACACCAGTAGAAATTGCAACATCGGCTACATTGAAAATAGCGTTGAAGAAAGTAAAGTGTTTGCCGCCCCAAATTGGCAACCAAGAAGGTAAGTTTCCTTCCCACATTGGAAAATAGAACATATCTACCACTTCTCCATGGAACCAAGTACCGTAAGGTTGGTCAGCAAAAGCAGTTGCTACTTGATGGTAACTATCGTTAAAAATTACGCCGTAAAAAACTGAATCGATAATATTTCCTAATGCGCCTGTAAAAATCAAAGCAATAGCTACTATTAAGTAATTTGACGCATTTTTTCTTACTGAATCCCACAACCACCAAGCGATTCCACCTACGGCTACGATACGGAATAAAGTTAAGATTAGTTTTCCGTAATCTCCGGGGATTTCAGCACCCCAAGCCATGCCTTCGTTCTCTATAAAATGAATTTGAAACCATTCTAAACCCATTACTTTTATGGATTCTCCAATAAAAAAATGCGTTTTAATGTAGATTTTAGAAATCTGATCAATTAATAAAATAGCAAGGATTAAAATATAGGCTTTCTTTAACGACATGTTCATTTTTTTTGCAAAAGTAGTAGTTTTTATCAAATAAAAAACGCCCCAAACGGAGCGTTAGTAAAATTTTGTAAAAAGATTAACGTTGCAAGTTTTTCGCTTCGATACTCATAGTTGCATGAGGGACGATTTTTAATCTTTCTTTATTGATTAATTTGCCTGTAACTTTACACAAACCATAGGTTTTGTTTTCAATACGAATTAAGGCATTTTTTAAATCTCTAATAAACTTTTCTTGACGAATAGCTAGTTGTGAATTGGCTTCTTTACTCATTGTTTCACTGCCTTCTTCAAATGCTTTAAACGTTGGTGATGTATCATCAGTTCCGTTATTTAAATCATTCATATAGGCACTCTTAATAAGCTCTAAATCACCTTTAGCTTTTTCTAATTTCGCTTGAATTAATGCTTTGAATTCAGCCAAATCAGCGTCTGAAAATCTAATTTGCTCCTCTATCATAATTTCAATATTTTTATAGTTATACTTTAAATAAAAGCTTTTGGCTTTTATTTTGAAATTAATATACTTGTTTTTATATCATCAAACTCAATTTCCGTACCATTTTCAAGGGTATCCACAAAAATTAACGATTCGGTTAAGGTTTCTGACTTAATATACGATTCGTTTGCTAAAACAGCTTCTTCTACTTGCGTATTTTTTTCCATTTTAACAGTAATCTTATCTGTTACTTCAAAACCTGAGTCTTTTCTGATATTTTGAATTCTGTTAATCAATTCTCTCGCAATACCTTCTTTTCTTAATTCGTCGGAAATCGTAATATCTAATGCTACCGTAATTCCGTTTGAATTGGCTACTAACCAACCTTCAATATCTTGCGAAGAAATCTCAACATCTTCTAGTGATAAAGTTATACTTTTTCCTGAAATATCCATAACTAATTCACCTTGACGCTCTAATGTTGCAATTTCACCTTGTCCAAAACCTTGTATCTCTTTGGAAATCAATCCCATATACTTTCCAAAACGAGGTCCTAATGTTTTAAAATTAGGCTTAATTTGCTTCACTAAAACACCCGAAGCATCGTCTAATAATTCAATTTCTTTCACGTTTACCTCTGCCATAATTAAGTCAGAAACTGCCTCAATTTCAGCACGCTGATTCTCATCAAGTACTGGAATCATTACCTTTTGCAACGGTTGACGCACTTTAATCATTTCCTTCTTACGCAGCGATAAAACCAACGAAGAAACCGTTTGTGCTTTTAACATTTTGCTCTCTAACGACTTATCAACAAAGTTTTCAACCGAAACTGGAAACTGCTCCAAATGTACACTGTCATAATTTTCTGAGGATGTTGCTAACGTTAAATCTCTGTAAAGTTTATCCATGAAAAACGGTGCAATTGGTGCTCCAAGTTTAGAAATTGTCAACAGACAAGTGTAAAGCGTTTGATAAGCCGCAATTTTATCTTGTGCATATTCACCTTTCCAAAATCTTCTTCTACACAAACGAACATACCAATTACTTAGGTTTTCCTGAACGAAATCAGAAATTGCTCTTGCTGCTTTTGTTGGTTCGTAATCTGCATAGGCTTCATCCACAACTTGAATTAAAGTATGTAATTCAGATAAAATCCAACGATCAATTTCCGGTCTTTCTTCTAATGGAACTTCCGCTTCATCATAAGTAAATCCATCAATATTAGCATATAACGAAAAGAACGAATACGTATTATATAACGTTCCAAAGAATTTTCTACGAACCTCAGCAACACCTTCGATATCAAATTTTAAGTTATCCCAAGGATTAGCATTCGAAATCATGTACCAACGTGTAGCATCTGGACCATATTCAGCCAAAGTAGTGAATGGATCCACGGCATTTCCTAAACGTTTCGACATTTTCTGTCCGTTTTTGTCTAAAACTAATCCATTTGAAACTACGTTTTTGTAGGCAATTTTATCGAAAACTAATGTTCCAATCGCATGTAATGTATAGAACCAACCACGTGTTTGATCTACTCCTTCCGCAATAAAATCAGCTGGGAACGCTTTGTTTTCGTCGATTAATTCTTTGTTTTCGAATGGATAATGCCATTGTGCATAAGGCATCGCACCTGAATCGAACCAAACGTCAATTAAATCGGTTTCGCGTTTCATTGGTTTTCCAGATGGAGAAACTAAAACAATTCCGTCTACTACATTTTTATGTAAATCCACTAAATCGTAGTTGGCTTCGCTCATGTCGCCAATTTTGAATCCTTTGTACGGATTTTCTGTTTGGAAACCAGCCGCGATTGATTTTTCGATTTCGTTATACAATTCTTCAACTGAACCAACCAACATTTCTTCGGTTCCATCTTCACTTCTCCAAATTGGCAAAGGAATTCCCCAATATCTTGAACGTGATAAATTCCAATCGTTAGCATTTTTCAACCAATTCCCGAAACGACCTTCGCCTGTAGCTTTTGGTTTCCAGTTGATGGTTTCGTTCAAATCGAACATTCTATCTTTGATTTCGGTTACCTTAATGAACCAAGAATCTAATGGATAATATAAAATTGGTTTATCTGTTCTCCAACAATGTGGATAACTGTGTACGTATTTTTCGACTTTGAAAGCCTTATTTTCTTCTTTTAATTGAATAGCAATTTCTACATCAGCTGAACGTTCTGGTGCTTCACCATCGTTGTAATATTCGTTTTTAACGTATTTACCTGAAAATTCGCCTAAACCTTGAATGAATCTTCCTTGTAAATCTACCAATGGCACTGGATTTCCTTTTTCATCTAAAACCAACATTGGTGGCACTTCTGGCGTTGCTTCTTTAGCAACTTTAGCGTCATCTGCTCCGAAAGTTGGAGCGGTGTGTACAATTCCAGTTCCATCTTCCGTTGTAACGAAATCTCCTGAAATTACTCTAAAAGCATTTTCTGGATTTTGATACGGTAATGCTAATGGTAATAATTGTTCGTAACGAATTCCTACTAAATCAGCTCCCTTTGTTTCGGCAACAATTTGATAAGGAATTTTTTTGTTTACTGTCTGAATATCTGAAGCTTCAATTAAATTTATTGTTTCTTCATCAAAATTATATCCAACATCACTATATTTTGAATTATCGTAACCTTGTGTCTTTTTTCCTACTTTAATATCAAATAAATTTCGGAAATCAACATCGGTAAACTTTTGCCCTGTTATTGCCTCAATTCTTCCAATTCCATCATATTCACTATTCAAATTAGAAAAATCTATTGTTACAGGAACTTGAAAGAATTTTCCTTTGAAATGCTTTCCAACTAAATTTTTTGCCAATATTACATTGACTTGTTGTCCTGTATATTCATTAAATGTTTTCACTAAAACATAATCAATTTTTGGACCAACTGTCAATGCTGTATTTGATGGCAACGTCCAAGGAGTGGTCGTCCAAGCTAAGAAATGAACCTTTCCAAATCCTTGTAAAAAGCTTGGTAAGGTTTCGTCTTTTGCTTTGAATTGCGCTACAATCGTTGTATCCGTAACATCACGATATGAACCTGGCTGATTAACTTCATGCGAAGACAAACCCGTTCCTGCTTTTGGAGAATAGGGCTGAATTGTGTAGCCCTTGTATAGTAAATCTTTATTGTAAATTTGTTTTAGCAACCACCAAACGGTTTCCATGTATTTGGATTTGTACGTCACATACGGATCTTCCATATCTACCCAATACCCCATTTTTTCAGTCAAGTCGTTCCATACGTCAGTGTAACGCATAACGGTTCTTTTACACGCTTCGTTGTATTCGGTTACCGAAATGGTTTTTCCGATGTCTTCTTTGGTGATGCCTAATTCTTTTTCGGTACCTAATTCTACTGGTAAACCGTGCGTATCCCAGCCTGCTTTTCGCTTAACTTGGTAGCCTTTTTGAGTTTTATAACGACAAAAAATATCTTTAATCGCACGCGCCATTACGTGGTGAATTCCAGGCAAACCATTTGCAGATGGTGGCCCTTCAAAAAACACGTAAGGTGTAGCTCCTTCTCGAGAAGTTACGGATTGTTCAAAGATGTTGTTTTTCTTCCAAAAATCAAGAACTTCTGATGCTACTGTTGGCAAGTCAAGTCCTTTGTATTCAGTAAATTTTGTACTCATTTTGTCGCTTTCTTAAATCAATTTGCGAAAGTAATGATTTAAAGGTAAAAGGCAAAAGGTAAAAGGCAAAAGTTAAGCGTTAGGAAAAAACTTCTTTTAAAACGTCTAACGATTTTGGTTTTTTGAAACCATCGAGATGTAAAGTGTAGAAATCTAGAAGGATTTTTAATAATATTTGGCGTTCAATTCCAGCAAATACTTTTTGGTCGGCATCAAATTTTAATTCTAATAGTTTTTTAAACAAATGCGTTTCGTGTTCGGTTAACGAATGTACACTTTGAAAAGGGGTGAAATAACCTTCTTTCGTGTCAAAAAAAGCGAACTCTTTTTCAGTTACATCGGGATAAAATCCTAAATATTTAGTAACTTCCATCATTAAAATGAGATGAAAATTAGCCATTTCATCGTGTGTGTCTAACCAAAGAAGCGCCGTTTCTAAAAAAGAGAATAAGTTTTGGTTTTTTTCTTCTTCTTTGATGGCGTGATGCAAAATTTCGGAAAGAAAAATTACGATAGTGCTTTTGACAACATCAGTGTTTATGGAATAATAGCTGTGAGCTAATCGGATTTCTTTAAAATGTTCGAGTG
>JAGORP010000016.1 GCA_018062725.1 Flavobacterium sp. | reverse complement strand
GTATCATTTCTCAAGATCATTATTATAGAGAAACAAGTGATTTATCTCTTGACGAACGTACCAAAATCAACTTTGACCACCCACGTTCTATAGATTTCGAACTTTTAGTTCAACATTTAAAAGATTTAAAAGAAGGCAAAGCAATAGACCAACCCGTTTATTCTTTCGTAAAGCACAACCGTACAGGAGATACAATTCATACACTTCCTCGAAAAGTAATGATTGTAGAAGGGATTTTGATCCTTACAAATCCTGAACTTCGAGACATGTTTGATATTAAAATTTACGTACATGCCGATTCTGACGAACGATTAATTCGTCGTTTAAAACGTGATATTGCCGAACGTGGTCGCGACATGGAAGAAGTTTTAAGCCGTTACCAAACTACCTTAAAACCGATGCACGAACAATTTATAGAGCCTACCAAAGCACACGCCGATATCATCATTCCAAATGACAAATACAATACCGTAGCAATTGATGTAGTACGTGCCGTAATTAATCAGCGTATTTCATAAATATTTACTATTTTTAGGAGCTATTTCCTGCTATCCGTTGCAATCTGTCATTGCGAGCTTGCGAAGCAATCTCTCACTAACAGGATTTCCACTGCTATCAGGGCTAGTGTAATACCGTTTCAAAATGAAAAATCCATTCCAAAAAGTAATTGAAAACAATAGTTGGCTCCAATTTCTGGGCAATAAGTACTTTATTGTTTCCGCCTTTTTTATTGCTTGGATGGTGTTTTTAGACAATTATTCCTATTTAGATCATCGGGTTTTGAACCAAGAAATTGAAGAATTAGAAGACAACAAAAAATATTACCAAGATGAAATCGCCAAGGACAAACAAAGTATCAAAAAACTTAAAAATCCTGCCGAAATTGAACGGTATGCCCGCGAAAAGTATTACATGAAAAAAGAAAACGAAGACATATATATAATTGAATTTGAAGGAGATACCATCGACTAAAGT
Organism: Flavobacterium sp.; assembly: GCA_018062725.1. The sequence continues at coordinate 27,090 of JAGORP010000016.1, read as the reverse complement.
CGATAGACAATAATAAACAAATCCTAACTTGTTATGCGGTCCCGAAACTTGGGAATATCAAAACATTTACGGGATTTTTGATATTTGATTTTAGAATTTTTATGAAAAATAAACTATTTAACGAATTCGATGCGGTTTCCTCCAAACAATGGAAACAACAAATACAATACGAACTAAAAGGGGCCGATTATAACGAAACTTTGGTTTGGGAAAGCCCTGAAGGTATAAAAGTGAAACCATTTTATCATAATGATGAAAGCGGTACTCCATTTACTATAAACACACAAGCGACAGATTTTAAAATTGTTCAAAATATTTTTGTGCATGATGTAGACAAATCGATAACAAGAGCTTTAGATACGCTAGACCGTGGCGCTGAAAGTCTTCGATTTACCCTTTCAGATGAAAATCTTGCTTTGGAAAAACTGTTACAGACTATTCCTTCCGATGTACAAGTCTATATCAAACCACTATTTTTAAACGTAGCATTTGTTAAAAACATACAAGCTATGCGTCCTGAAACCATTATTGAATTGGACCCAATCGGACAATTAGTAAAAGACGGGAATTGGTTTTCTAATCTAGATGCCGACTTCGCAACTCTCAATCAACTAAATACAACACTAAGCATAAATAGCGATACCTATCAAAATGCTGGAGCCAACATGGTGCAACAATTGGCTTATACATTAGCCCATGCAAACGAATATTTCAACCGAGTTACAACCATAAATAAACCCATTACGATACATGTAGCAGTAGGCACCAACTATTTCTTTGAAATTGCCAAACTAAGAGCCCTACGACTACTTTTCAACACTTTAGCCAAAGAATACAATCATAACTTTGATTGTCATATCGTTGCTACTCCAACGAAACGAAATAAAACCTTATACGATTATAATGTAAACATGCTTCGAACAACCACCGAATGTATGAGTGCTATTTTGGGTGGCGCAAATGCCATTTCGAATCTGGCTTATGACGCTATTTACCATAAAGACAACGAGTTTGGCGACCGAATCTCAAGAAATCAACTGCTGGTCTTGAAAAAAGAAAGTTATTTTGACAAAGTCAATAATCCAGCTGATGGAGCTTATTATATTGAGGAAATCACCAAGCAATTAGCCGAAAAAGCCTTACTTTTATTCAAAGAAATCGAATCGAATGGCGGATTAATCACCCAACTTATCGAAGGAACGATTCAACGAAAAATAAAAGAAAGCGCCGAAAAAGAGCAAACTTTATTGGATGAAGGTAAAGAAATTTTACTTGGAACAAATAAATACCCAAACAAAAACGACCGTATGAAAGACGATTTAGAACTCTACCCTTTCGTAAAAATACAACCTCGAAAAACCTTAATTACTCCAATCATCGAAAAGAGATTGGCCGAAAAACTGGAACAAGAACGATTAGCTACCGAAAATCAATAACCAAAAATTATGAGAAAAATAATTTCAATTGTAATACTACTACTTTCAGTAACGGTATTCGCACAAAATAAAAAATTAGAAGCCTCCAATAAAGTGACTGGTAAAACGGTGCTTTTTGAATCAGGTACTCGAGTTAAAGTAACAACACTAGATCGTAAAAAATATGTTGGTGATTTAAACCTTAAAGACGCCGAAACAATTACCGTTAATGGTAATGATGTAGCTTTAGGCAATATTGGAAGTATTAAAAACTACACTAAAGGTGGACGAACAGCAAAAAACATACTTTACGGAGTTGGTGCCGGACTTATTGTGGGTTCAGGCGTTGCAGGAGCAGCAAAAAACGGAAGTGCCTTTGCTTTATTTATGGGTGGAACAGCAACTGCGATTACAGGAGCATTGATCAACAACAAACATAAAGCCGTAGTCTATCGCAATTATCTATTTAAAGTAATTGAGTAATAAAATGAGGAAAAACGTACAACATATTACATTAGAGTCGAAAGGTGAAAATCAAAAGGCGAAAGAAACTTTAAAATCAGAACAAAATTTTCTCACTGCCGAAGGTATCGAAGTAAAACCAACCTATTCTGAAGCGGACCTTGAAAACTTAGAACATCTTGATTTTGGAGCAGGTTTTGCCCCAAATCTTCGTGGTCCTTATGCCACCATGTATGTTCGTAGACCATGGACTGTTCGCCAATATGCCGGATTTTCAACCGCAGAAGAAAGTAATGCCTTTTACAGAAGAAACTTAGCTGCAGGACAAAAAGGACTTTCCGTTGCCTTCGATTTGGCTACACACCGTGGTTACGACTCGGATCACGAACGTGTCGTAGGTGATGTTGGAAAAGCTGGGGTGGCCATCGATTCGGTGGAAGACATGAAAGTGCTTTTCGACCAAATTCCACTCGATGAAATGTCGGTTTCCATGACCATGAATGGTGCCGTTTTGCCTATTATGGCTTTTTACATTGTCGCTGCAGAAGAACAAGGCGTGACCCCTAACCTACTTTCGGGAACCATACAAAACGATATTTTGAAGGAATTTATGGTGCGTAATACCTACATTTATCCACCAACACCTTCGATGAAAATCATTGCCGATATTTTCGAATATACAAGCAACAATATGCCTAAATTCAATTCGATTTCGATCTCTGGCTATCACATGCAAGAAGCGGGAGCTACTGCCGATATTGAATTGGCGTATACTTTGGCCGATGGATTAGAATACATTCGCACCGGATTAGCAGCGGGAATGGATATAGACACTTTCGCTCCTCGCCTTTCGTTTTTCTGGGCGATTGGCATGAATCACTTTATGGAAATTGCCAAAATGCGTGCAGGTCGAATGCTTTGGGCAAAACTCTTAAAACAGTTTAACCCTAAAGATGACAAATCCTTAGCCCTACGAACGCATTGCCAAACTTCAGGTTGGAGTTTAACCGAGCAAGATCCGTTTAATAATGTAGCACGAACGGCCATTGAAGCCGCAGCGGCTGCCTTTGGCGGAACTCAATCGTTACACACTAACGCTTTAGATGAAGCTATTGCTTTACCTACTGACTTTTCGGCTCGAATTGCTCGAAATACTCAAATTTTCTTACAAGAAGAAACGAAGATTTGCAAAACCGTAGATCCTTGGGCAGGCAGTTATTATGTTGAAAGTCTGACCGCTGAAATCGCCGAAAAAGCTTGGGCTTTGATGGAAGAAGTAGAAGAACTAGGCGGCATGACCAAAGCCATTGAAGCGGGAATCCCGAAATTGCGTATTGAAGAAGCGGCAGCACGTAAACAAGCCCGTATTGATAGCGGACAAGATATTATTGTGGGTGTCAACCAATACCGATTAGACAAAGAAGATCCCTTACATATTTTAGAAGTCGACAATCAAACCGTTCGTAAGCAACAAATTGAACGATTGGAGCAAATTAAAGCTACACGAGATAACACTAAAGTACAAGCCAGCCTTTCAAAATTAATTGAATGTGCGAAAGGAAATGGCGGAAACTTATTGGATTTGGCCGTTGAAGCGGCCCGCAACAGAGCCACTTTAGGTGAAATTAGCGACGCTTTGGAAACGGTTTTTGGAAGATACAAAGCACAAATTAGAAGTTTTAGCGGCGTGTATAGTAAAGAAATAAAAAACGACGAAAGTTTTGCAAAAGCAAAAGAATTAGCAGACTTGTTTGCTAAAAAAGAGGGACGTCGCCCGCGTATTATGATTGCCAAAATGGGACAAGACGGACACGACCGTGGCGCGAAAGTAGTTGCGACAGGTTATGCCGATGTAGGTTTTGACGTAGATATTGGTCCGCTGTTTCAAACCCCACAAGAGGCTGCCAAACAAGCCGTAGAAAACGACGTACACATTTTGGGCGTTTCATCCTTAGCAGCGGGACACAAAACGTTGGTACCCCAAGTAATTGAAGAACTCAAAAAATACGGCCGTGAAGACATTATGGTGATTGTAGGTGGTGTTATTCCTGCGCAAGATTACCAATACTTATTCGATGCGGGTGCTGTTGCCGTTTTTGGTCCTGGAACCAAAATTAGTGAGGCAGCGATTAGTATTTTGGAGGTTTTGATGGAGGAGTAACTCTCAACCAGTCATTGCGAGGTACGAAGCAATATCATATTATAAAAAAACACCAGCAGAAATGTTGGTGTTTTTTTATGCTCAAAACTTGTTAACAACTAAACCATACTGCCTACAATTGTAAGCGGGCCAATTGTAGGCGCAAAACTAATTTTATACGCTATGAATATTAAAGAAAAAATTGGGGTAAAAGTTAAATTTCTAAGAGAAGAAAAGGCATCTCTATTGAGCATCTGGCTAATATATCCAATGTAGACAGAAACTATATTTCTGATATAGAAAAAGGCAAAAGAAATGTATCCATAGAAATTATGGGAAATGATTTTTTTGAAGAATAAATTAATAGCTTTACAACAATTAATTCTTGTGTCAAATGAAACATGAAAATTATGAAATTCTCAATTTATTAGGATATGGCTTAGCTAAGTTTGATAACGAATTTATTAAACAAATTGGTTTTAAAACAAAATCTTCATTTTTTGATTATTTCGTTGAATTAAAAATCGTAGAAACTGGTAGCGTTGTAAAAAATAGAATGGATTTATTCGATCCCTTTTTCCCAAATAACGGAAGAAAAGGCTGGTGGCAAAAAGGCGATGCATATATTCATAGAAAATACCTAATTGATAGTTTGTTTGGTAATGAAAATGTCCTTGGCTATTCAAATATTGTAAAATTATATTTAAAAGAATATTACGAAATAAAAGAGCTTTTTGTTGAAGTAAAACCAATTGTAAAATCAAGATTTAAAAAACTTCAAGAAACAGGATTAGAAGCTGAACTATATTTTATGAATAACTTTAATGAAATTTCAGTTTTTAATAAAGGAATTTTGGAAGATGCTAGATTATATGGAGATGGCTACGATTTTCAAATCAATGTTAATGAAAATTCATTTTTAGCAGAAGTTAAAGGAATTAGAGCAAAAAAAGGGAAATTTAGACTTACAGAAAACGAATATCAAAAAGCGAATGAATATAAAAATGATTATGTTGTAACTTTAGTCTTGAATTTAGATGATTTGCCTACTTTTTTAACAATTGAAAATCCACTTAAAAATTTGAAATTTGAAGAACGAATAATAAAATCAAAAGAAACAAAAGAATATCATTTAATAACAGACATCTCATAACGTATGAAAGATTACTCAATTTTAGAAATCAAAACTGTTTTAAAACCACCTATAATATTAAATTTCACTGATTATATCAATTGTCCCATATGTGATAATGAAATTGATGTAAAAGATATGGAAGTAGACAAAAACAGTTACTTTGATTGTGAAAATTGTAATCATACTATAAAATTTAAAATCGTAAAAATTTAATTTTTATCTAATAAGATATCATAAATTGTAACCTTTGGATGGTTACAAAAAAAAGACACAGATTCTCTTAGACTTTGGCGAAACAAAAATGACTACTCAACAATAAATATTGATTTTGCTCCTATTGGTTCTTTTGAAGCATTTATGAATGATGAGCCAATTGAAGAAAATGAAAGTTAATAAACCAGCCTCTCAGCTCGTTTTCCTATCTCAACTTAAACCCTAATTCTATTTTCAATTCCATAAAAAACATACAATCCTATCCAAAACCAATCCCAATCAAAACTTTACAAGATTGTTAACAAAATACATTTTCATATCCCATAATAAATTGTATTTTTACGGCTCAAAATTTCAAAAATCAAATGGGTAAAATCATTGCAATAGCTAATCAAAAAGGAGGCGTTGGAAAAACCACGACTTCCATTAATTTAGCGGCCGCGTTAGGTGTTTTAGAGAAAAAAGTACTATTAATAGATGCAGATCCACAGGCAAATGCCAGTTCGGGTTTAGGACTTGATGTGGAAAATGTTGAAGTCGGTACTTACCAAATTTTAGAACACAGTAACACACCAGCAGATGCGATCGTAAAAAGCAGTGCTCCAAATGTTGATGTAATACCAGCTCATATTGATTTGGTGGCCATCGAAATCGAGTTAGTCGACAAAGAAAACCGCGAATACATGCTTAAAAAAGCATTGGAAAGTGTGGTTGATCAATACGATTACATCATCATCGATTGTGCTCCGTCTTTGGGCTTATTAACCTTAAATGCATTAACTGCTGCTAATAGCGTAGTGATTCCAATTCAATGTGAATATTTCGCATTAGAAGGTTTAGGAAAATTATTAAACACGATAAAAAGTGTTCAAAAAATACACAATCCAGAATTGGACATCGAAGGTTTATTACTAACGATGTACGATTCTCGTTTACGTTTGTCAAATCAAGTGGTGGAAGAAGTACAAAAACACTTCAACAACATGGTGTTTGAAACCGTAATCCAAAGAAATATCAAACTAAGTGAAGCACCAAGTTATGGTGAAAGTATTATTGGGTATGATGCCACCAGTAAAGGCGCAACCAATTACTTACATTTAGCAGAAGAGATTATTAAAAAAAATAGTTAAGATTTAGGAGGAAGATTTATGGCATTGGCAAAAAAACAAGCAATGGGTAGAGGATTATCGGCACTTTTGAAAGATCCTGAAAACGATATCAAATCGGTAACCGATAAAAATGCTGACAAAGTAGTAGGAAATATCATCGAATTGGAAATTGATTTCATCGAGATTAACCCGTTTCAACCGCGTACCAATTTTAACGAAGAATCTTTACAAGAATTAGCGACTTCTATTCGCGAACTGGGCGTAATCCAACCGATTACGGTTCGTAAAATGGATTTCAACAAATACCAAATAATTTCGGGAGAACGTCGTTTGCGTGCTTCTAAATTATTGGGATTAAAAACGGTTCCAGCCTACATCCGTTTGGCCGATGACAACGAATCGTTAACCATGGCCTTGGTGGAAAACATCCAACGTCATGATTTAGATCCAATCGAAATCGCTTTGTCGTACCAACGTTTGATGGACGAAATTCAATTAACTCAAGAGCAAGTTAGTGATCGCGTAGGAAAAAAACGTTCTACGGTTGCTAACTACATGCGTTTATTGAAATTGGACCCAATTATCCAAACCGGTATTCGTGACGGATTCATTTCTATGGGACATGGCCGTGCGATTATCAATGTAGACAATCACGATATCCAAACGGATATTTACCAAAAAATCGTAAGCGAAAATTTATCAGTTCGTGAAACGGAAGCTTTGGTAAAAGCGTATCACGAGGGAACTCCCGAAAAACCAACGACAGTTGCAAAAACAGGAACAGCTTCCTTTGAAGTTGGAACGGAAGAAAAGAAAACATTTAACGATTACTTCGGTACTAAAGTGGATGTAAAAGTTGCCGGTAACGGAAAAGGTAAAATCACCATTCCGTTTCATTCCGAAGAAGATTTCAACAGAATTATTAAACTAATTAAAGGTTAGTGAAATTTTGGCTATACATAACACTATTTAGTATCTGCTTTGGGAATTTTTCTGGATTTAGCCAAGAAGAAATCAAATTAGTAGCCGACGATACCATCACAAGAACGATTGATCCTTTACGTCCCGCTAAAGCTGCCTTTTTTTCGGCCTTACTGCCAGGAGCCGGTCAAGCGTACAATAAAAAATACTGGAAAATTCCAGTAGTCTATGCCGCCATAGGAACGGGTATTTACGCGTATTCATGGAATCAAAAAAAATACAATTTAGTTCGTGATGAATACAAAAAAAGACTCGCAAACGATCCTAATTTAAACCCAGAATTAACTAGATTAAGTACCGATCGATTATTAACGGCCCAAAAAAGCTACCAAAGAAATCGTGATTTATCACTTTTAATAACAAGTGCACTTTATCTTTTAAATATTGTTGACGCGAATGTTGACGCTCATTTGCAACAATTTAATGTCAATGGAAAACTTACCGTTCGTCCTCAAATTCAGCAAAACGAATTTACATACAAACAAAATGTTGGATTAGTCTTTAATTATAACTTTTGATTATGAAATCGCCACTAACAGCACGTTTGCTTCACACAAACACTTATGACCAAAAAGGCGATACGGTAGGTAACAACGTACAAAACAACATTTAAACATATGAAAAACAGAAAACTTCCAATAATTACTGTTCTTTTATTGTTATCGATACTAAATTATACCAAAATTAAAGGCACAGAAAATATCAGAACGATTGAATTTGCTTCCATTTTTGTAATTGGAATGTTAACTAGTTTACTTGTTGTAACTTTGATTGAAAAATTTAAAAACAAAGCGTAATGAAAATCGCACTTCTAGGTTATGGAAAAATGGGCAAAGTGATCGAACGAATTGCTTTGGAACGTGGACATGAGATAGTGTTACGAAAATCAAGTAGTGCTTCCTTTGACGGACTAGAAACTGCCGATGTTGCCATCGATTTCAGTGTTCCTGATAGTGCTGTTTGTAACATTTCTGAATGTTTTGCTACAAATATTCCAGTAATTAGCGGTACAACTGGTTGGTTGGAGCAGTATGATGAAATGGTAGCCCTTTGCAACGAAAAAAAAGGAGCATTTATTTATGGATCTAATTTCAGCTTAGGGGTAAATGTATTCTTTGAATTGAATGAGTATTTGGCCAAAATAATGGCGAATTTGAATCAGTATAAAGTATCGATGGAGGAAATTCATCATACGCAAAAACTGGATGCCCCAAGCGGAACTGCTATTTCATTAGCAAATGGAGTTATCAAAAATTCGGCCTATCAAGAATGGACTTTAGAAAATCCATCGGAACACCAAATTCATATTGAAGCCAAACGAATCTCGACTGTTCCGGGGACACACAGTGTTTTTTACGATAGTGAAGTCGATCAAATTGAAATCAAACATACTGCTCACAGTCGCGAAGGATTTGCACTGGGAGCCGTTATCGCCGCAGAGTGGTTGGTAGGTAAAAAAGGTGTTTACACCATGAAAGACGTATTAAATTTAAAATAATATAGAGGGATGACAGAGGATGGATGTTAGATGACTTAAAACACACCCATCACCAATCACCCATCATCAAACAATAAAATTCAATAAAATGACAGCATTACAATGGTTTATCTTTTTCTTAGTGGTTCAATTAATTCACGGATTAGGAACTTGGAAATTATATGAAAAAGCAGGTAGAAAATCGTGGGAAGCCTTCATTCCGGTGTACAATTCTATCATTTTAATGAAAATCATTAACCGCCCTACTTGGTGGACTGCCTTACTATTTGTTCCTATTGTAAACTTAATTATGTTTATTGTAGTATGGGTAGAAACACTAAGAAGTTTTGGCAAAAACACATCCAAAGATACTATTTTAGGAGTCCTAACTCTTGGTTTTTACATTTATTACATCAACTACGTTGAAGACGTTACTTACAAACGTGACAGAAGTCTAGTCCCAACAACCAAATCAGGAGATACTATCGCTTCGTTATTGTATGCAATTATTGTAGCCACATTAGTACATACTTATGTTATGCAACCGTTTAATATTCCGACATCCTCATTAGAAAAATCGTTATTGGTGGGTGACTTCTTATTCGTGAGTAAATTCCATTACGGAGCCAGAACTCCTTCTACTGCCGTAGCCTTACCAATGGTTCACGATAGTATGATGGTAGTGAAAGCCAAATCGTATTTAAGCAAACCACAATTACCGTCATTCCGTTTTCCGGGCTTGCAAAAAATAGAACATAATGATATTGTATGTTTCAACTGGCCTGCGGATACTGTTTATCAATTTTTCGATACCTCTAAAAGACACATTGACAAACCAAAAGACAAACGTTCTAACTATGTAAAACGTTGCGTAGGATTGCCTGGAGATAATTTATCTGTTAAAGATGGATTTGTTTATATCAATAACAAAAAATTAATTTTACCGGAAAGATCTCGACCACAATACTCCTACACCTTAGTTACAGATGGTTCTGCTTTTGATGAAAACTATATCGTTAGAGAAATTGGAATTACCGACGGAATTTATCCAACCGGAAGACAAAACGAATATATTATTGGAGCACTTACTGATATTGGAGCTCAAAAATTAAAAAGTAATCCAGCTGTAAAATCGCTTACTCGAAATATCGCTCCGTTTCCTTCGGAAGTTGACAAAGGTCTGTTCCCACATAATCAAAAATGGTCACAAGATAATTATGGACCGATTTACATTCCACAAGCCAACAAAACGGTGGTTTTAAACAAAGAAACATTACCATTATACCGAAGATTAATAACCGTTTACGAAGACAATTCATTAGAAGAAAAGGGCGGTAAAATATTCATAAATGGTAAAGAAGCGACAAACTATACCTTCAAACAAGATTATTACTGGATGATGGGAGATAACAGACATCGATCAGAAGACAGCCGTTATTGGGGATTTGTACCGATGGATCATGTAGTAGGGAAACCAGTTTTTATTTGGTGGAGTATTGACCCTAATATCCCTTGGAGTAAAGCCATTGATAAAATCCGTTGGGATCGATTATTTTGTACTGTAGGTGGCGACGGACAACCTGTGTCGTATTTCAAATATTTCCTTGTGCTTTTAGTAGGTTGGTTTGGATTTGATTTTTATAGAAATAAGAAGAAGAAATAGTCAAAAGTCATAAAGTCGAAAGTCATAAAGTCACGTTTAACCTGATTCAATGACTTTCGCCTTTTGCACTTTAAAACTTTAGACATACAAATGAACATCTTAATACACCCCACCTATTTCCCTTCAATAAGCCAAGTAGCGGCAATGGTTCAAGCCAATTCGGTAACGTTTGAAATGGAAGACAATTTCCAAAAACAAACCAACCGCAATCGAATGTATATTTATAGTCCAAACGGAATGCAATTGTTAAACATTCCTATTAAACATAGTGATACTCCACATCAAAAAACAAAAGATACACGTTTAGAAACGGCATTTGATTGGCAAAAGCAACATTTCAAATCATTGGAAGCTGCTTATAGAACCTCTCCTTTTTTTGAATTTTATGAAGATGCTATTTCATCGATATTCACAAAAAAGCATACTTTTTTAATGGATTTAAATTTTGAAACCATTGAAATCGTATCCAAATGTTTAGGTGTTTCTTTTGGAACTAACAAAACCACTGAATACTTTCATGAAGTAGACAATTATACTGATTTTCGTCATTTGGCCAACGGAAAAAAAGACACTTCCATTCTAGAACCTTACACACAAGTCTTTGAAGAAAAACATGGCTTTATCAACAATCTAAGTATTTTGGATTTACTTTTTAATGAAGGAAGATATGCCAAGGATTATTTACTAAAGCAACCTTTATAGCAACTTATTCTATTTCCACCCTTGTCAAAATAGGCATATGGTCGGAATTGATAAATTCTGGAAAGTGCTGAAAATTCTTTACTGTAAACTTACGGTCGGCAAAAATATAATCGATTCTCGCGGGATAGTGATTAAAATTATAAGTCTTACCAAAACCTTGACCCGCTTCTTCAAAAGTATCCTGCATATCGCCTTTAATGATGCGATACACATAGGAAAAAGCACTATTATTCATATCACCACAAACAATTTTCGGGTAAGAACATGACTTTTTGTGTTCCATTATAATTTCAGCTTGTTGCTGTTGTTTGGCAAATGTTTCTCCAATTCGCTTGGCAATAATTTTTGGGTCTTTTTGTTTGATTTCTTGCACATTTTCGGAAATATCATTCACATCGGGAGAAATTTTCAACGATTCTAAATGCAAATTATAGACGCGAATCAAATCTTTCCCAATTTTCACATCGGCAAAAATGGCGTTGTTATTCGAATATGGAAAATCGATTTTACCTTCATTCACAATTGGAAATTTTGAAAAAATAGCATTTCCCGTTTTAATCTGATCACCCGTCATAAAAATGGCACGATACGGATAGATTTTCAAATCAATTTTAGCCGAAGCGGAAGTCGAATACTCCTGAATACACAACACATCTGGATTTTTATCATTGACAAAAGTCAGGATGTCTTGTGCTACATTATCGCGCGGAATCCAATTAAATAGATTTAGTAAACGCACGTTATAACTCATCACCACAAAATCCTTATCCGAATCCTCTAAATTCTTTTCCGAAAACTTATAAAACTTGTTAATAAACGTAATACCAAGTAATAAAACTAATCCAGACAATATCATTTGTCTTTTGATTTGAAAGAACCAATAAGCGAAAAATAAAGTATTCAGAATTAAAAACAACGGAAGTATTAATGTTAAAACCGATAAAAACGAAAACCACTTGGGAGCCAAAAATGGCAATGCATACGCTAAAAACGTGAGTATCGTTAGTACTACATTACAAAAAAAAGCCAATTTATTAAACCAAGAGAGGTTCTTCATTTTTTTAATCAATTGAAACTAATACAAATAAACGATTTTGTGAGAATTTTACAAAACTATTTCCCAGCTTTAAAAAGAAACTCTTTTTCTTCTTTGGTCAAACTATCATAGCCTGATTGACTGATTTTATCAAGAATTTCATCTATTTGTTGTTGGGTTTTATCTTTTGTTACAATTCTGGCGCCAGATTTTACATTGGTTTTGCTTTGTACATTTTTATGCACTTTTTTAAATGGAGTTGTTTTTTTTGGCGAAAACATATTCGAAATACGATCCAAAAACCAATTCAAACCACTTCCTAAATCGAAACCACCTCGTAGCGCCTTTATGTATATAAATCCAAAAAGTGCCCCGCCTAGATGTGCTAAATGACCGCCCGTATTTTCAAGAGGCAATTGAATTAAATCCAACACCAAAAAAACAAGAGCAATGTGCCAAAGTTGTACGTTTCCAATAAAAGCCAAACGCAGATTCATATACGGTTGATAGGTTGTTGTAGCAAAAACAATCGCCATGATTGAAGCCGAAGCTCCAATTAATAAGGCATTTTGATTGGCTAACATGGGCAAAAACAAATAACTCAAAATATACACGAAACCCCCAAAAATACCACCCAACACATACACCGAAAACAATTGTTTCTGAGTAAAATAGGTACTGAAAATTTGACCTGCAAAGCGCAACATCAACATATTGAAAATGAGATGAATTAATCCACTATGAAAAAAATTAAAAGTAATAATCGTCCAAGGTTTTGTCATTAGTGTTGGAAAACTTTCCGACAAACCAATGTATTGAAAGTAATTAACATCCGTATGGAACAATTTCAACAATCCGAAAACAATACTCGGAATAGCAAAAAGCAACACATTCCAAAAAATTAATTTGGTGGTGATATCCCCTATTCTATACTGTTGTTTTAAATCTTCTAAAATATTCATTACACTAAGAATTGCAATTGATTATTGAATTTGACATTGCTATTGATATTGCTATTGATATTGTCATTTGAAAATTAATTCCAACGACGATCATCAAACGAGTTTTTCTTCCAATACCACATCATGATAAAACCGATTAAGGCACCACCAATATGAGCGAAATGGGCGATACCACCACCGAAAACGGAATATCCTGTTACTCCCGAAAACAAATCCATCCCAACAATAAACGGAACGAAATATTTAGCTTTTATAGGCACTGGAATAAACATCATCATCAATTCAGCATTTGGAAACATAAAAGCGAAAGCTACCAATAAACCATAAATAGCACCAGAAGCCCCTACAGCTGGAGTGGCATAAGCTCCAATTAAGTTTTCAAAATCTGCTTTAGAAAGTACTTGTTCCCAATTCAGATTATACTGACCTGTCGCTAAAATTTTAAGTATTTCCGATTTATTTTCTCCATTACTAACCAAAGTATTGACACCTTCTTGGAAATGGTAAAAATTTACTCCCGAATGGATTAAAGCAGCTCCCAAACCACATGACAGATAAAAAAACAAAAACTTTTTACCGCCCCAAAAATGTTCCAAAGTGGAACCAAAGGAATACAAGGCAAACATGTTAAAGAAAATATGCATTAGATTTCCATGCATAAACATGTGCGTTAATGGCTGCCAAAATTTAAAACTTGGATTCTGAAAATAATAAAGTGCTAATAACTTTTCAGCAATTGGAACAAATTGACTTCCAATGAAAAAAATAATATTTATAATCAGTAACTGCTTTACTACTGGTGTAATCTCTCTCATAGACTAAATTTTTTATCTAAATCTTCTACACTTAAGGTGATAAAAGTAGGTTTGTTAAAAGGGGAGACCGATTGCTCTTTGCAACCAAATAAATTATTCACGATATTTTCTTGTTCGGTTTCGGTCAGATAGGTTCCTGTTTTAACCGCCAAACTTTTGGCCATCGATTTGGCCATACTATCCATTTGACTAAAACTACTATCCGGAATTTCATCTTGTAAATCGGAAATTAACTGTTCCAAAACAATCGAAACTTCACTTTCGGAAACGGTTACTGGCATTCCGGAAATAACCACCGATTCGGTAGTCACTTCTTCAAAAACAAAACCGGTATTTTCTAACGACGAACGCAATTCATTCAGTAAGGCCAATTCATTTCCCGAAAAATATAACGTTAACGGAAATAATAACTGCTGACTATTTGCCTGTTGCACGGTAATGTTTTTCAAAAACTGCTCGTACAAAATCCGTTGGTGTGCTCGTTGCTGATCAATAATCAACATTCCCGATTTTATTGGACTTACAATATATTTCTTATGGATTTGATAAGTAGCTGTCTTTGCTTTTTCGACTTCATGTTCCCCAAATAGTGAACTGGTAATCGCTTCCGACTCAAATTGCATTTCCTGTGGTTCAAAAGCGTCCTTTAATCCCACATACAAACTATCCCAACTAGTTTGTGCTGTTGTTTTCGGCTTATAATTAAACGAAGCACTTCCTGAACCGGAAGTCTGTTTCTTTTCTTCAGCAAACGGATTAAAAGTACTATCCACTTGAATTGTTGGATAATCTGCCTCTTTATTTTGATAACTGTACGGTGTGTCAAGGTTGGCATCGCGATCGAAATCTAACACCGGCGCCACATTAAATTGCCCCAAACTATGTTTGGTAGCCGAACGTAAAATCGCGTACAAGGCATGCTCGTCATCAAACTTAATTTCGGTTTTGGTTGGATGAATATTGATATCGATCGTATGTGGTGGTACGTCAAGGTATAAGAAATAACTCGGTTGAGAACCATCCTTTAATAAGCCTTCATACGCCGACATAATCGCGTGGTGCAAATAGCCGTTTTTGATAAATCGGTCGTTGACAAAGAAAAACTGTTCGCCACGATTCTTTTTGGCAAATTCAGGTTTTCCAATAAATCCTTGAATTGACAAAATATCGGTCGTTTCGTTGATGGGTACCAATTTTTCATTGGTTTTCCCTGCAAAAATATTAACGATGCGTTGTCTTAGATTGGATTGTGGCAGGTTAAAAATTTCACTTCCGTTGTGATATAAGGTAAAATGAATGTTGGCATGTGCCAAAGCCACGCGTTGAAAATCATCAATAATATGGCGCAATTCGACCACATCCGATTTTAAGAAGTTACGACGTGCCGGAATATTAAAAAACAAATTCTTCACCGAAAATGAAGTTCCTTTAGGCAATACGGCTGGTTCTTGGGAAGTAAATTTACTACCCTCGATGATAAGATGCGTTCCTAATTCTTCTTGATCTTGTTTGGTTTTGAGTTCTACATGGGCAATGGCTGCAATAGAAGCCAAGGCTTCCCCGCGAAACCCTTTAGTATGCAAATCGAATAAATCTTCGGCTTTACGGATTTTGGAAGTCGCATGACGTTCAAAACACAAGCGGGCGTCGGTAACACTCATTCCTTTTCCGTTATCAATAACCTGAATTAAGGTTTTACCCGCGTCTTTACAAATTAACTTAATATCGGTTGCACCTGCATCGATGGCATTTTCGAGTAATTCTTTGACCACCGAAGCCGGACGTTGAACAACTTCTCCAGCCGCAATCTGATTGGCCACATGATCAGGAAGTAATTGAATGATGCTTGACATTAATTTGTTTGGTTATACGTTGATTTACTTCGTCAGTTCACTGACGCTTGTGTGGTTATTTGAAAACCTTAAGTCAACAAATTTAAGTAAAAGGAATGGGTTTTTATAGCCAAAGAAATCTTAATTATTCACAAAAAAAATCCATTCAAATGTAAAGAATGGATTTTTAGTTATTTTTAAATTATTTCTCGTAATTGAAACTATTAGGAAAAATAGTTATTGTTATTTTTTTTGAAATCAATCATTTTAATAGCCGCTATCGCTGCTTCCACTCCTTTATTTCCATGCAAACCACCACTTCTGTCAATCGACTGTTGCATGGTATTATCTGTTAATACACAAAAAATGGTTGGGATATCATATTTAATATTCAAATCTTTAATGCCTTGCGTTACACCTTCACAAACAAATTCGAAATGCATCGTTTCGCCTTTAATAACACAACCAATTACAATAATTGCGTCAAATTTGTAAGACTTGTGCATTTGATTGGCGCCATAAATCAGCTCAAAACTTCCGGGAACATTTGTTCGGATGATATTTTCAGGTTTTGCGCCACAATCGACCAACGCCTCAAAAGCGCCTTTAAAAAGACCTTCTGTTACATTTTCGTTCCATTCTGAAACAACAATCCCAAACCGAAAATCTTTCGCGTTTGGGATTGTGTTTTTATCGTAATTTGATAAGTTTTTATTTTCTGTAGCCATTTTTTTCTAGATTACAGATTGCAGATTGCAGATTGCAGTTTAATCAAATTCTGTTATCTGACTACTGCTATCTGTGATCTTAAATCTATTGCGCCATTCCGATTAAAGCATCAATATTTTGAGCTTCAGGAGTGTCTTCATATTTTTCTTTAATTTCAGTAAAATATTTCAAAGCGTCTGCTTTTTTACCTAATGTAAAAGCCAATTGACCTGCTTTTAATAGGAAACGAGGTGTTGTTAGCTCATTGGCGTTACTTTCAGCCGCTTTTACATAATACTCTAATGCTTCTTCTGACTTATTTAATTCCGATTTTGCATCACCAATAGCACCAATTGCTAACGCTTTTGTAAACGGATCTTCCGTTTTGAATTCTCCTAAATAGTCAATAGCTTTTTGAAACTGTTTTGTATTCAAATAAGCCATGCCAGCATAATAATTAGCAAGATTTCCAGCATCAGAACCACTATGATTTTTAGCGATATCAACAAATCCTTGTTTTCCTTCTCCACCATTTAAAGCTAAATTGTATAATGAATCATTCGCTTGAGGAGCATCTACAGCTTGTTGAAAATATTTTTGTGCTTGGAACATATCACTTGCCGCTTCATCTTCTGCAGGACCAGACACAAATTTATTGTACATTAAATAACCTACAACAACAAGAGCAATTCCTCCTAAAACAGAAAGAATAACATTTTGATTCTTAGCGATAAACTCTTCCGTTTTATTTGCTGTTTCATCTAAGGTATTAAAAACAGAAGCAGTAGTACTATCTTTTTCTTCAATAGTAACATTTTGCTCTAAATCAGCTACATTGTCTAAATTATCCGTCTTTTCAGCTTCTGGTTTTGGAGATTTGTATCCTCTTTTATTATAAGTTGCCATTTATTATTAATTTAATGAGGTGCAAAAATAAAATTTTTATTGAAAAACAAAACAAGTTTTCGTTATATTTTTAATAATTTGCGACCACTTTAACAACAATCGTTGTAAACCCGCAACCATCAGTATTTTATGCACTTAAAAAAACTTTCATTATTCAATTTTAAGAACTTCGAAGAGGCAAGTTTCGAATTTGAACATAAAATAAATTGTTTTGTGGGTAAAAACGGAATTGGAAAGACCAATATACTGGACGCGATTTATCATTTGGCCTTCGGAAAGAGTTATTTCAACACACTTTCCGTTCAAAATATCAAACATAATGAAGATTTTTTTGTGGTTGATGGAGAATTTGAAAAACAAGACCGTACCGAACAAATTGTGTGCAGTTTAAAAAAAGGACAAAAGAAGATTCTGAAGCGCAACGGTAAATTGTATGAGAAATTTTCAGATCATTTGGGTTTTATTCCTTTGGTTATCATATCTCCAACTGATGCCGACTTAATTCGAGAAGGAAGTGACATCCGAAGAAAATTTATTGATACTGTCATTTCGCAATTGGATAACACCTACTTAAATGAATTAATTCAATATCAAAAAATTGTAGCCCAACGCAATGCTTTATTAAAGTATTTTGCCCTCAATCGCGTTTTTGAAAGTACTACTTTGGAAATTTACGACGAGCAAATGGCCGAATTTGGGAAAAACATTTTTGAAAAAAGAACCCAATTTTTAAATGACTTCATTCCGATATTTGACTCATTTTACAAACGTATTTCTAATTCAGAAGAAAACATTCATTTGGAATACGAAAGTCAGTTAGCCCATAACGATTTACATTCTCTTTTAAAAGAAAACATCAATAAAGACAGAGCCTTACAATACACAAGCGTTGGAATTCACAAAGATGATTTAGCCTTTACTATTGATGGATTTCCAATTAAAAAATTTGGTTCTCAAGGCCAACAAAAATCTTTTTTAATTGCGTTAAAATTGGCTCAATTTGAATTTGTAAAAAAACAAAGTGGTGAAAAACCTATTTTACTATTTGATGATATTTTTGACAAATTAGATGAAACCAGGGTTAGTCAGATTGTTTCTATGGTAAATAACAATGACTTCGGGCAGTTATTTATTTCCGATACGCATCCCGAACGAACTGAAACCATTGTCAAACAAACCCATCAGAGTTATAAAATATTTAATTTATAATTGTTAAAAAATATCTTTTTAACTTATTTGTTGTTAAATCTGCATGTTTTTATCATTATTTTGAGTTTTGGTTCACTTTTTGTTTTAATATTACTTCTTTGAAATGTACAACCTTAATTTTTAATGAATTAATAAATTTACCCGAAGTACCGCATGGCTTTTTCCTATAAAAAAAGAAAACATACCCATTTGTTTTTGTTTGTTGTTTTGCTATTTATTCAATTTTTTTTGTTTTATTTTTGGAGAACCAACTATCAAAATCAAAAGGAAGTTACAATTGCTTTTGAAAATCTGAACAAACCCAATAAAGCCTTATTTTTTTCTAACGAAGCCCAAAAATATTATTTTGAAGCTCAAACTAACTTTGAAGACTATCTTAATAAAAACAGTACCAAATCATTCTTAGCGTATCAAAAAGGGATTCAAAAAATGACCATCTATCTTGATAGTTTGTATTTATTAAATCACAAAAAAGCTGATTTTAAAGAAATTGTTTCATCTAAGAAAAAAACAGAAGGAGATGTAGTTACCTTAAAAAAACAATTGGATTCCCTCATTATTTTAGGACATAAAACCGCTAAAATAATTTC
The DNA here is from genome assembly GCA_018062725.1 of Flavobacterium sp. The sequence goes on along the minus strand of JAGORP010000016.1, from coordinate 7,735 downwards.
AAAAAGCCCGATACAATTTAAAAATTCGGACGATTCAAAAGTGTTGAAATCTGTCCGAATGGACACTGTAAGAACTATCGAAAAAACTAAGAAAAAAGGGGTTTTCGGACGTTTAACAGATGCCATTTCCAATAAAAAAGAAACAGAAAGAGAAATCATAAAAATTTTCTATATCGTTACTTATGAAAAATCGAACAACACAAAAAGCTTAGAAAGTCCTTTCCTTTATGATCTTCCAGAAGACACAAACACCAATTATGACCTAAATAAAATCAAGAATGTATATGTTAATTTAAGATCAAAAGGTGAAGATTTATTATTTATAAACAAACGCATCCTAAACAAAAGTCAAGAATTAATCAAAACATACACTCAAAAAGCTCAAGAAACGGAAAATACAAAATATCAAAAAGTTGTACAGGACTATTTTGAAGCTAACAAACGTCAAAACAATTCCATTTTCTACTTATTACTTGCTGCTACTTTTTTAATTTCTCTATTGCTATACTACACGTATAATGCCATGAAGAATGAAGAAAAAATGAATACGGCCAAACTTCAAATTGAAAAAGCCCTTGATTTTAAAAACAGAATCATAGGCATGTTAAGCCATGAAATGCGGGCGCCACTTACGATCCTATCAACGGTAACGAATGAAATTAAAAAACGTACAACCGACGAATCCTTAAAAGAATACACCAATACGTTAAATTTTACCTCCAAATCACTTCAAATTACCGTAAATCAAATATTAGACTTTTTCAAAAGAGAAAACAGCGATTTGGTTTTATACAATGCTATTTTCAATTTGAAAACCGAAATTGTTACTGTTTTAGACTCCTTAAAACCCTTGAGTGAAAACAAGAAAATAGATTTTATTACTAAAATCGATCCTAGCTTAGACACACTCGTTTGGGCTGATAGCACTAAAATTCACCAACTTTTCTACAACATTATCGGAAATGCCTTGAAGTTTACCGAACGTGGAAATATTACCATTACCGCCAATATATCGGAAGTAAACTCAAAATTAAAACTAGAAATCAGCATAAAAGATACTGGTATTGGTATTCCATCAGAAGATTTAGAACACATTTTTGACAAATATTATCAAAGTAATCATTCTGCAAGTAAAATTAGTTTAGGGATTGGATTAGGACTCAATTTATGCCAAGAGATTGTTGAATTATATCAAGGTAAAATCGAAATTAAAAGTCAAAAAAATGAAGGTACCGAAGTAACCTTTTACCTTCTTTTAGACCCACCAAATGAGACTACAAATTCTTCAAAAAAACAAATTTTAAACCAATTCAAAGACAGTAAAATAACTGTTGCCTTAGTAGACGACGACATGATTATTCTTTCAATTGTAAAAAAATTAATGGAAAAAATTCAGTTTACTTTAATCGATTTTAATACGGTTGCAGACATAAAAAACTATCTCGAAAAAAATAAAGTCGATTTAATTATCACCGATTTAAACATTTCAACCGATTCTGGACTAGAATTTGCCAAAAACATTAAATCAACCAAAAACATCAATCAAAATGTGCCAATTATTGCAATTACAGGAAACGATTATGTTAAAAATACAGAAGCAATTCCAAAATACACCGATGAATTGATCCTTAAACCGATTCATAAAGAAGAATTATATTCGAAAATTTTAAAAGTACTCACAACAAAAAACAGAAATTAAAGTTCTAAAAGTGTATAAAATATTTAATCTATAATTAGTACTTTAGCCTAAAAATTATCCTCATGAAAAATACATTCCTAAGTCTAGTTTGCGTAACTACACTACTTTTTAGCAGCTGCAAAGGTCAAACAAACAAAATCAATGAAACAATTGAACCAAAAGTGTTTGCAGAAAAAATAACCAATAACGACAGCTATGTGATTGATGTAAGAACACCTCAAGAATATGCTTCACAACATATTGGAAATGCTGTAAATATTGACATCAATAACAATAATTTCGAATCTCAAATAAACAACTTAGACAAAAACAAACCCGTTTATGTGTATTGCCTAAGTGGTGGTAGAAGTGCTAAAGCGGCTCAAAAAATGAGCGATTTAGGCTTTAAAGAAGTCTATAACTTAGCTGGTGGAATTACCAAATGGAATTCGGAAGGACTCGGAAATCCTGTAAATGCTGGAGGCATGACTGCTGCCGATTTTCAAAAACTAATCAACTCTGATAAAAAAGTATTAATCGACTTTTATGCCGAATGGTGTGGTCCTTGCAAAAAAATGGCGCCTTATTTGGCTAAAATGAAAGAAGAATACAAAGGAAAAGTTACTATTGTAAAAATTGATGTGGATAAAAACCAACAATTAGCACAACAACTTCGCATTGAAGGACTTCCAACCTTAAAGTTGTTTGAAAACGGAAAAGAAAAATGGAGTAGTCTTGGCTATATTACAGAAGAAGAATTAAAAAGCAAATTGTAATATGTTGACCAAAGAAGCCATTCAATTCATTGAGGATTTAAGCAAAAACAATAATACCGAATGGATGCATGCCCATAAAAAAAGGTATGAAAGTTATAAAAAAGACTACCATCATTTTATTGCCACTATTCTCGATGCCATGAAACCATTGGATGCTTCGTTGGACCCGTTGGAAGTTAAAAATTGTACGTTCCGAATCAATCGGGATATTCGATTTTCAAAAGACAAATCACCTTATAAAACAAATATTGGCGTTTGGTTAACAACAAACAAACTTCGAAAAAATAGTCCCGGCTATTACATCCATTTTGAAAAAGGCAATTCCTTTATAGCGGGAGGCGTTTGGTGTCCCGAAAAAGATGATTTAAAAAAAATTCGCAAAGAAATTGCTTTTTTTTACGAAGATTTAGAAGAAATTGTTTCCGATAAACAATTCAAATTAGCCTTTGGGAATATCACCGTAGAAGAAGGGCAAGTTTTAAAGACAGCACCAAAAGGGTATGATCCCGATCATCCTGCCATAGAATTTTTAAAACTAAAAAGCTTTACAGTCTCTCAAAAAATTGAAGATAGTCTTTTTACGGAGGCTGCTTTTGCAAAAAAAATAGTTGAGAAATTAATTCTCATACAACCTTTTAATAATTTCTTGACTCGCGCTTTAGAAACGGAAGAATAAAATTTAAAAATGAACATCCAAAATAACTTTTCCCTAAAAAAATACAACACTTTTGGTATCGACGCCAAAGCCAAACAATTTGTAGCGGTTCATTCTACGGATGAATTACAAGAAGTTTTACAAAAAAATGCTACCGAAAAAAAATTCATTCTAGGTGGTGGAAGCAATATGCTTTTAACACAAGATATAGATGCTCTAGTTATTCACGTTGATTTAAAAGGGAAGCAAGTCATCAAAGAAGATGATAATTTCGTTTGGGTAGAAAGTCAAGCCGGGGAAAACTGGCATGAATTTGTCCTTTGGAACATTGAAAATAATTTTGGCGGATTGGAAAACATGTCTCTTATTCCAGGCAATGTAGGCACTACACCGGTTCAAAATATTGGCGCCTATGGCGCCGAAATCAAAGACACCTTTGTTTCTTGTAATGCCATGAAAATAGACAGTCAAGAAATAAAAACCTTCACAAAAGACGAATGTAAATTTGGCTATCGCGAAAGTATTTTTAAACAAGAAGTCAAAGACCAATACATTATTACTTCAGTACAATTTAAATTGACGAAGAAAAATCATAAAATCAATACAGGTTACGGCGATATTCAAAAAGAATTGGAACAAAACCACATTACGAATCCAACGATAAAAGATGTCAGTAATGCGGTCATTGCGATACGTCAAAGCAAATTACCAGATCCGAAAGAACTAGGCAACAGTGGTAGTTTTTTTAAAAATCCTATTGTTTCCAGAGAATTATTCAATAAAGCCAAAGCACAACATCCAGATATAAAACATTATGATGTTTCCGAAACGGAAGTCAAAGTTCCTGCCGGCTGGATGATTGAACAAGCTGGATTAAAAGGATATCGTGATGGCGATGCAGGAGTACACGCTCGACAAGCCTTGGTTTTGGTTAACTATGGCAATGCAACCGGAAATGATATTTTGAATTTATCAAAATTGGTTCAAAAAACAGTATTAGAAAAATTCGGAATTGCAATTGAAGCAGAAGTGAATATCATTTAGAATTTCAAATCTAAAACAACATGTACATACCAGAGTTATTCAAAAACGAAAACCAATTAGAAATTGAACAGTTTTTAAACGAAAATGGTTTTGCTATTCTGGTAAATCAAACTCAGGGAAAAATTTGGGGCACACACACTCCATTATTTCTTGAAAAACAAAACGACAAGTTTATTTTAAGCGGACACATTTCTCGGGAAAATCCACAAGCCGAAAGTTTAAAAAATGATGAGGAAATACTCGCCATTTTTAACGGTCCACATACTTATATTTCCTCTTCTTGGTATGATCATGAAAATGTTCCCACTTGGAATTATATTGCCGTTCATGTCTATGGAAAAATAAGACTTTTAGATTACGATGCCACCATAGCTTCATTAAAAAAGTTAGTCGATAAATATGAAAAAAAGCAAGAAAATCCCATTCGAGTAGAAGCTCTATCTGAAAAGACCCTGCGCCAAGCTCGTGGCATTCTAGCTTTCGAAATTGAAATTACCGATATTCAAGCCAAGAAAAAATTATCTCAAAATCGAGATCCTAAAAACTACGAAACTATAATTACTCAGTTAGAAAAATCAAGCGACAATAACGATAAGCAAGTTGCAATTGAAATGCGTAAAAACAAACCCTAAATAATTAGTCCTACTCCTAATTAGTATTTAGTACTTGATATTTGGAATTTGGAATTTGGAATTTGTTTTTTTTGAATTTGCATTTTAAAAAACTACCTTTGCACCAGATTTTTTAACGGATTTATGGAGCAATTTTTACTTATTTTATTTTATTTTTTCATTGCAGTAGTTACCATTCAAGTAATCTATTACTTATTTATTTTTGGTAAATTTTCTTTTGCAAAACCAGAAGAAAACAAAATCAAACACATTCCGATTTCCGTTTTAGTATGCGCCAAAAACGAAGAAGAAAACCTTAAAAAACTTATTCCGTTATTGATCAATCAAAATTATCCAAGTTTTGAAATTGTAATCATTGACGACGCCTCTTCCGACGATACGCGCTTTTTAGTCGAAGATTTTCAAAAACAATACGTCAATATCAAGCTCGTTAAAGTAGACAACAATGAAACCTTTTGGGGAAATAAAAAATTCGCCTTAACATTAGGAATCAAAGCTGCCAGCAAAGATTATTTAGTACTTACTGACGCCGATTGTTTTCCAAATTCTGAAAACTGGATTGCCGAAATGTCATCTCATTTTACCCTACACAAAACCATTGTTTTAGGTTATGGAGCCTATGAAAAAGAACCTGGTTTCTTAAACAAATTAATTCGTTTTGAAACTTTATTAACAGCCACTCAATATTTCTCTTGGGCAAAATTAGGCAAACCATACATGGGTGTCGGCAGAAATTTAGCGTATAAAAAAGATGAATTTTTCAAAAATAACGGATTCATTAACCACATGAAAATTCGATCTGGTGACGATGATTTATTTATCAACGAAGCCGCTAAAAGCGAAAACACAACCATTGCTTGGAACGCTGACGGATTTACCTATTCGGCACCTAAAAAAAGCTTCGGAGAGTGGCTCATGCAAAAGCGCCGCCATGCCTCAACTGCAAAACACTATAAAGCATTTGATAGAAGTCAGTTGGCTTTATTTTATCTATCACAGTTTCTGTTTTTTGTAACACCTATTACATTGTTGGCTTTTCAATTTCAATGGATTATCGTTTTGAGTTTAATTGCTTTCCGTTATATAGTCGCATGGATCTCTTTAGGTTTTTCGGCAGGAAAATTAGACGAAAAAGACGTAATGTATTGGTATCCAGTATTAGAAATAATCCTTATCTTCACACAATTAAATGTGTTTGTTAGAAATCTTTTCTCAAAACCAGTCACTTGGAAATAAAACAGTATATCGATAAAGCCAAACAAGGTGATCAAGTGGCCTTCACTTTTTTGTTAGACAAATACTGGAACGAAGTCTATGGTTTCATGCTACAACGAACCGAGAATGAAACCGACGCCGAAGACATTACCATCGAGACGTTCTCTAAAGCTTTTGACAAAATAGCAACTTACAACTCAGAATTTCAATTCAATACATGGTTGATTGCTATTGCTAAAAATGTTCACATTGATTTACTTCGTAAAAAAAAATCATCGCTCTTTATAGATATTACCGATGAAGAAGATGATATCGCTTATAGGATTGCCGACGACTCCCCTTCTGCGGAAGACCAAATTATTACCGAGCAAAATTTAAATCGCTTATTACAATTCATCAAACAACTCAAACCAGGGTACCAAGAAGTCATTCAAATGCGTTACTTCCAAGAAATGAGTTACCAAGAAATTGCCGAAGATCTTAACGAACCACTCAACAACGTAAAAATAAAACTGCTTCGCGCTAAAAAATTATTGGCAGAAATTATTTCCAAAGGATAAAAACCAAAAAGAAACTAATCCTCTCCTATCACTTTTCCCTTTTCCCCTTTCACTATTCACTATTCACTGTTCCCTTTTCCCTATTCCCTTTTCCCTTCTTCTAAAAACTTCTATCTTTGGCAAAAACCAAAACCAAAAATGCAAACTTTTACCCACCAAGAAAAACTAAAACACTTATTTTCATTACCCGTAATTGTCGCTTCCTTAGGCTATTTTGTTGACATATATGATCTTTTATTATTTGGAATTGTTCGAGTACCTAGTTTAAAAGATTTGGGTTTAAATCCAGATATTTCAGGAACTATTATTACAAATTATCAAATGATTGGATTGCTTTTAGGAGGAATCCTTTGGGGAATATTAGGGGATAAAAAAGGAAGACTTTCAGTACTTTTTGGGTCCATTATTGTTTATTCATTAGCAAATATTGCCTGTGGTTTTTTACCACAACTTCCCTTTGAAGACAAAACTATGACCTATGCCATTTTACGATTTATCGCAGGAATTGGACTTGCTGGTGAATTAGGCGCTGGAATTACACTGGTATCCGAATCGTTACCTAAAGAACTACGTGCCATTGGAACTTCCATTGTAGCTGGTTTTGGACTGTTTGGAGCTGTTGTAGCCAACTTAACCGTAGAATTATCGGGTAACTGGACAACTGCCTATTTTATTGGAGGCGTTTTAGGTCTTCTCCTTTTGTTCCTTCGTGTAGGCTTATTAGAATCAGGTATTTATAAGGATATAGCCCAATCTGAAACCATTTCAAAAGGAAACTTCTTTTCGTTTTTCACCAATTGGGACCGATTTGCGCGTTACCTTAAATGCATCTGTATTGGTTTGCCCACATGGTTTTGCATTGGAATTTTAGCCATGATGGCGAATCAATTTGCTTCCGAATTAGGAATTTTAACGATCACACCAGGCAAAGCCATCATGTGGGCCTATATCGGGATTTCTATTGGAGATTTTGCAAGCGGTTTTATTTCTCACACCTTACATTCCCGTAAAAAAGCCATTCTATACATGATGTTGTTTACAATTGTAGGCATCGTTTTAATGCTCTATAGTGGAAAAATGACCGAAAACCAGTATTATTTTTATTGTGCTTGGCTAGGATTAGGCACTGGATACTGGGCAATGTTTGTGACGGTTGCTTCCGAACAATTTGGAAC
>JAGORP010000107.1 GCA_018062725.1 Flavobacterium sp. | reverse complement strand
ATCCAAAAAACTAGGTAGAGTAGTGGTACTCCCAAGAGTAGGCTTAAAACTAATCCCTTGATCATATCGGCCAGAAAAAGTCCGATATTCATTTTATTAAAGCCGTACTTTTGTTCGATGACGAATTTAGAACAATCGATAAAATCGGTAAACGTATTCATTTTAGTAAGCAACTTTCCATTTTCATACCAAGGTCTTCCTAAATCTTCTCCTCCACGAATATGGGCAATGGCATAAATAAATCCTCTGTCTAACAAACTTAAACGAGTGGTTGAGAAAGTACAATCCATAGAATAGCCATACGAACCATAAGCATATTGCAATAATGGATTTTTACCATCTAATTTAATTCCTTTTCTATAAATTAAAGAAATAGGCACTTTGGTACCGTCTTTTGCCGTAGCCCAAACGCGTTTTTCTTCGTAATTCTTTTTATCAAATTTTCCACCTAAAACTTCTTGTTCTTTTAAAACCATTTTGGTCTTTTCCTTCATGTTAAAATCGATTACAGAAGAAGGTGTAGTAAGCGACTGATATCCATAACGCAATACATTAGTATCAAAATCTACATTTGTAGTAGTATAAGCACTATAGGTTTCGCTTTCGAAAGGAAGGTAGTATTCTCCTTCTCCACTCCAGGGCATAATACGAAGTTTTGTCAAACCATTATCCCGTTCTTCAACGACTAAATAGTCTTTAAAAATTTCGATATCTTCTAATAAAACATTTTCACGGTGTGCAATAACATCTTTCCAATTTTCCTTTTCGGTAGTTGCTTCCGGCGTTTTCATTAACTTAAAGTTAGTTGCTTTGTCTTTATTCGTTAATACGTAAAAACTATCTCCGAAATGAGAAATACTGTATTCTAGTCCGCGTGTACGCTTTTGAAACAATTTAAATTCGGCTTCAGGAGTATCGGCATTTAAAAAGCGATATTCAGAAGTCATGGTGCTTTGCGAGCCAATCACGATGTATTTTTTTGATTTTTCTTTGTAGAGAAAAACACTGTAGGTATCATCTTTTTCTTCAAAAACTAACACATCTTCTTTGGCATCGGTACCAATTTTATGACGATAGACTTTATCCGAGCGAAGTGTGACTGGGTCTTTTGTTGTGTAGAAAATAGTTTGATTGTCATTAGCCCAAACAGAGCCTCCGGTGGTGTTTTCGATTTTATCCGAAAGGATTTCTCCTGTAATTAAATTTTTTATTTGAATAGTATAAATTCGGCGACTAACTTTATCAATTCCAAAAGTAGCGAATGTATTGTTTGGACTTATACTTACACCTGCCAATTGAAAATACGCATGTCCTTTCGCCAACTCATTACAATTGAACATAACTTCTTCATTGGCTTCCAAAGAACCTTTTTTACGAGAATGTATTGGATAATCTTGCCCTTTTTCAAAACGAGAAATATACCAATATCCATTATACAAATAGGGAACGGAAGAATCATCTTCTTTAATTCGAGATTTCATTTCTTCAAATAAAGACGATCTAAAATCTTTCGTATGAGCCGTCATTTCCTCATAATACTTATTTTCAGCCGTTAAATAATCTATAACCTCTTTGTCTTCTCTTTGATTCAACCAATAATAGTTGTCTGTACGAACATCACCATGTTTTTCAAGTTTTTTGGGAACAATTTTAGCAACAGGTGGTTGAACTTTTTTTGACATTTTCATTTGAGCATTTATATTGTTAATTGGGGCTGCAAAAATAAAGCTTATTAAACTTAATTTTAGTAGGTTTTTCATTTATTTTTAGTTGTTTTTTTGAACTGCAATTTAGTAATTTTGTTTCTTGAATTTAAAATCGAAAAGAAAATGTTTGGAGATATGATGGGAATGATGGGTAAACTAAAAGAAGCCCAACAAAGAATTGAAGCTACTAAAAAAAGATTAGACACCGTATTGGTTGATGAAAAAAGCAATGACGGACTGCTACAAGTAACGATTACAGCCAATAGAACTATTCGAAATATTACTGTTGATGAAAGTTTGTTAAGCGACAAAGAGCAATTGGAAGATTATTTAGTTCTGGTACTTAACAACGCTATTGCAAAAGCCACTGCTATTAATGAGGTAGAATTGGCAGCTGTAGCCAAAGAAGGCATGCCAAATATCCCTGGTATGGATATGTTTAAATAGAAACCTTTCTTTTTGTCATTCTGAATGTATTGAATTTGTCATACAACAGACTTAAAATTTCACTATGTTGAAGAATTTCTTCCTTACTTCAGAATGACAACTTAAAAGTTGAGATTACTTTATATGACAATCTTGGGTAAAATATCCAGCACATATTCATGCATTACTTGTCGGTAATCTAAATGCGTCACTATTCGCAATTTCCCTTGTCCCATAGCGCTAATATGAATACCTTTTTCCTTTAACTTTTGCATGATGACTTTCTCATCTAGGTACGACTGAATCGAGAATATTAAAATATTAGTTTCTACAGGTTCAACCGATGCAATCCAAGGAAGCTTTTGCAATACTGCACCTATTTCTTTAGCTCTACGATGATCATCGGCTAAACGCAGTAAATGATTGTCTAAAGCATAAATACCGGCAGCAGCTAAATACCCTGCTTGACGCATTCCACCCCCTAAAAGTTTACGCACTCGTAAGGCTCTTTTTATTGTTTTGGCATCTGAAACCAAAACCGAACCTACAGGAGCGCCTAATCCTTTAGACAAACAAACTGAAATCGTATCAAATAATTCACCAAACTGTCTAGGTGATTGATTTTTTGCAATTAAAGCATTCCAAAGTCGGGCACCGTCAAGATGGTATTTTAAATTATTTTGAATACAAACTTGTTTGATTTCTTTTAGAACTTCTAAATCATAACAAGCGCCACCGCCTTTGTTTGTGGTATTTTCTATACTCACCAAACTGGTAAGAGGAGCATGAAAAAATTCAGGATCATTAATAGCTTTTCGAACTTGATTTGCTGTAATCATCCCTCTATTTCCATCAACCAGACTTAAGGAACAACCACTATTAAAAGCAGTTCCACCGGCCTCATACAAATAAATATGCGACCATTTATCACAAATAATTTCGTCACCAGGTTGGGTATTTAATTTTAAAGCAGTTTGATTGGCCATGGTTCCTGAAGGAAAAAATAGCGCTGCTTCCATCCCAAACATGGTTGCTACTTTTTCTTCTAAAGCATTAATTGTTGGATCTTGTTTGTACACATCATCACCAACTTTGGCACTAAACATCGCGTGCAGCATTTCTTGTGTAGGCTTTGTGACGGTATCACTGACCAAATTTATCTCCATTTTTAACTAAAAATTTAATTTTTGTAAGATTTATACTACTTTAGTATCCTTAATTTTGGTGATGCATATTTTTTTTCTATTTTTACATAAGAATCCGAATATGTATTTAACAGCACAACTTCTAATGGGATACAACCTATGAATTAAGTTAAATATAAAAATCAAAAATATAAAAATTTTATGACAAATGCCGACCAAATAAAAGGTATTGTAGAGCGCCTTGGTGCGTTGAGGAGGTATCTTTGACATTGATGCCAAATTAATTGAAATTACTAACGAAGAAGAAAAAACGTTCGCTCCTGATTTTTGGAACAATCCAAAAGAGGCTGAAAAAATTGTACAAAATCTACGCTCAAAGAAAAAATGGGTAGAAGATTATGAAAAGGCTGTTAATTTAACCGATGAACTTCAAATTGCTTTCGATTTTTATAAAGAAGGTGAATTTACTGAGGAAGAATTGAACCAATTATACGACCAAACCAATACACATTTAGAAAATATTGAGTTTAAAAATATGCTTTCTGACGAAGGTGATTCGTTAAGTGCTGTCATTCAAATTACAGCCGGGGCTGGTGGCACAGAAAGTTGTGATTGGGCCAGTATGCTAATGCGAATGTATATGATGTGGGCCGAAAAGAACGGTTATAAAATTAAAGAACTGAATTATCAAGAAGGTGATGCCGCTGGAATTAAAACGGTAACGTTAGAATTTGAAGGCGACTATTCGTTTGGTTATTTAAAAGGTGAAAATGGTGTACACCGATTGGTGCGCATTTCCCCTTTTGACAGTAATGCCAAGCGTCATACTTCCTTTGCCTCAGTTTATGTGTATCCGTTGGTGGATGATAGTATCGAAATTGATATCAATCCTGCCGATATTGAGATTACTACATCTCGATCGAGTGGTGCAGGTGGGCAAAATGTGAATAAGGTCGAAACCAAAGTACAATTGTTTCATAAACCAACTGGAATTCAAATTCAGTGCTCTGAAACTCGTTCACAACAAGACAACCGCCAACGTGCTATGCAAATGTTGCGATCGCAGTTGTATGAAATTGAGTTGAAAAAACAAATGGAACAGCGTGCCGACATTGAAGCCAGTAAAATGAAAATTGAATGGGGATCGCAAATTAGAAATTATGTGATGCATCCTTATAAATTGATTAAAGATGTTAGAACCGGACATGAAACCAGCGATGTGGATGGTGTAATGAACGGTAATTTAGATGCCTTTTTAAAAGCGTATCTTATGATGATGGGACAAAAAGAGTAATAATTATAAACGTATTTTATGTATTTTAAGAGATATCATGACGAAGAAATTTGGAAAGAAATTGAGCTAAAAACTCCTTTTAGTGATCGATTTCGTTTGTTTGTTTCCAATTATGGTCAGGTTAAAAAAGTAAACACAATTACTAATATTGAAACATTATTAAGTCAACCTAAAACCGAAGGCTATCCTTGCTTTAATATAAGCTTCCTTCCTCCTATCGATCCGCAAGAGCAGCAATATTTTGCCAGAATTAGAAAATCTATTGTAGAGCTAAAAAAAGAGATAAAAATGCTATCAATAGACCTGCGTAAATGTGATGGCCGTGATGCTAAATTTTATGAGATTTCTAAAAAAATAGAAGAAAGTCAAACTTTACTAGAAACGATTCACACCAATTATACTGCTAATTATAAAAAAGCAGAAAGAAAACGTAAACTTACTTTTGGCGGATTAACCCATCGATTTGTTGCCATGGCCTTCTTGGAAGCTCCACTTTCAGCAGAACATAAATTCGTAGCCCATTTAGATTTTATAAAGGAAAACAATCATCATTCCAATTTAAAATGGATGACACAAAAAGAGAATACAGCCCATCAGCAAAATAGCCCCTTTGTAATAAAAGCAAAAGCCGAAGCAGTTGTTGTTCCAAGGATTACCAGACAAAAATTGACTATTCATCAAGTAATGGTTATTAAAAAGCAAATCCGTGAAGAAGTCCCACTTCGTAAATTAGCGAAACGTTATAAGGTTTCCGAAACACAATTGTTACGAATTAAGAGAGGTATAAATTGGGCTAGCGTTCCCGCAGCAAGATAAAAAAAGGAGCTTACTAGCTCCTTTTTTTATTTATCTACTATCAACACTTATTGTTGCATCTTGAAATAATAATCGGCCGAGTGTTTTCCGCTGCCATAAAACAAGAAGAAAATACAAATTGCCAACAAAAGAAAAGATAAAACCAAATTACCTATATTCATTTCCCCTATAAAATTGACTAAAAAGGCACCCAATAAAATTGGAATTTGTGCCATAATCGACCAACGTGTTAACAATCCAAAAATGATCATAACGCCTCCGACCATATGAGCAGCCATAACATAATGCACAATTAGCATACCGCCACCTAAGTTTTTTATAGGTTCTACTAATTGGTCATAATATTGCGTGTTGGTTATGAATGATACCCCTTTCCAAAATAGAAAAATCCCAACTGCTATTCTTAAAAAATCAAGCGGATAAGATGTATGGGTATTTGCCCATTTGTTTAAACTTTTTACGGTTTCCATAGCTCTTTAGTTTTAAAATTGTACTTCTAATTTACTAAAGATTCTAAAAACAACCAACTAGAAATCAGTATTTTATGTAAAATGCAATTTTATCAGGTTGAATGTCACGAATTGATTTAATCTCGCCTTCTAATTTTTTCCAATGGTTGGTTACAGTAAGCCTAATTTTTTTGTTTTTAACATTCAAAACAAGTGGCATTTCAAAATTTGTTTCATTGGTTTTCCAACGTACTTCAAAATTCTTATCCTTCTTTCTAATTTCTAATTCGGGAATGGAAGTATAGCGTAAATATTCATTAAAAATTGGTGTTAAATTCATTCCAGATTCTTGGTTAAAGAAATCAACCACCGTTTGTGTATCAATAATATGTTTTTTATAGGTTTCCGAATATTTTAAAACAAGTGCCCACCATTTTGCGTCATTATTAATAACATGACGAAGCGTATTTAGCAATAAGGCTCCTTTCGGATACATATCACCACTTCCCTCTTTATTGACGCCATAATGACCAATTATTGGTCGGTCGTTACTCACACTATTTTGTAGTCCTTGCGCATAAACCATTGCTTTTTCGTAACCAAATTGACATTCGATGAAAGCAATTTCGGTGTACATCGTAAATCCTTCATGAATCCACATATCGGCAATATCTTTGCTGGTAATACTATTTCCAAACCATTCGTGACCACTTTCGTGAATGGTAATATAATCGAATAACAAACCTACACCAGTTCTAGATAAATCATTCCCTTGATAGCCTTGCGTGTAATTATTTCCGTAGGCAACCGCACTTTGATGTTCCATTCCCAAATACGGAGTTTCAACCAATTTATAACCATCTTCTTTGAATGGATATTCTCCAAATTTCGATTGAAAACAATCCATCATCGGTTTTACTTCCTCAAAATGTTTACGCGCTTTCGCTTCATTATAGCGAAGTACGTAATAATCTAAATCCAAACCTTTATGATTGTCATGAATATGCACATAATCGGCAATATTGATGGTCATATCGTAGGTATTAATTGGATTTTTAACCTCCCAATCCCAACGCGTATAGCCATTTTTCAAATCTTCCGAACCAAGATAACGTCCGTTAGAAACATTCATCAATCCGTTCGGGACCGCTACTTTTATAGAAGCTCCAAAATCGGGTTCATCGCTTTGTGAATCCTTTACCGGAAACCAACAACTCGCTCCAAAACCTTGACAAGCAACAGC
>JAGORP010000106.1 GCA_018062725.1 Flavobacterium sp. | reverse complement strand
GAGATAAAAGAGTTGATGAACAAATCGACACAGTTTATCTCCTTAAGCGGATTATCAGGCGTTTTAGCAGGAATTTATGCTTTAATTGGAGCTGTTTATGTACACACTTTAATTTTAGAACATACCGAAACCTATATTACGCTAGAAAGTCTGACTTTCAAAAAAATTATGGCAACAGCAATACTTGTTTTATTAGCCTCACTATTCACGGCGTATATTATGACCGTAAATAAAGCCAAAAAAGTGGGTGAAAACATGTGGAATGCTTCTTCAAAAAGATTGCTGGTTAATTTTGCCATTCCATTAGTGACCGGCGGAGTTTTCGCTTTACTCCTACTTCGTCACGAATATTATGGTTTGATTGCTCCTATTACACTTTTATTTTACGGATTGGCTTGTGTAAATGCTAGTAAATATACGTTGCGTGATGTAAGATATTTAGGAATTACCGAAATCATATTGGGTCTAATGGCTGTCGAGTTTTCAGGATTTGGCTTATATTTTTGGATTATTGGCTTTGGAATTTGTCATATTATTTATGGCGCCATGATGTATTTTAAGTACGATAGAAAATAAATGGATAAGTTTTTAATTTTCTTATTATTTCATTTGTCAATACTAATCGTAATGCGATTGCTTTTTCGAAAAAAATTCAGTATTTTAAAACAAGCAACTATTTGTTCTTTTATATTTTACTTTTCGATTATCACAATGGCAATTGGCACTAAACTATATCTTGAGCATCAGTTGGAAGGATTTGATTTAGATAAAGACGGCTTTTTTTCTGTTGAAGAACAAACTAAAGAGCAACAAAAAGTGATGAGAGAGGTAATTTCTGATGTAGGAAGAAATCTAGCACCTATAATTGGAATTTTATATAGTGGTATTTATTTTATAATTGTCTTATTAGGATTATTTACATTTGAAACTTTTAAAAAATTCATTCTAAAAAAACAGAATTGAAAAACATCATTCAAAATATTAATAAAGCTTTTGATCACCGTATTCGACTTGGAATTATGTCGATACTAATGGTCAATGAAAGTGCCGATTTCTCCACGTTAAAGGAATTGCTTGGCGTTACTGACGGTAATTTGGCTAGTCATGCCAAAGCTTTGGAAAGCGAACATTATATTGTGGTCGAAAAACAATTCATTGGAAAAAAACCAAACACAAGCTATAAAGCCACTCTTGAAGGAAAAAAAGCCTTTCAAGATCATATTAACGCTCTTGAAAAATTAATTTCAAAAACCTAAACTATTTTTTTAACCACTTACTTTGAATTTCAAAGTACTTTTAAATATAAAAATGAGCCTAAATAAAATTTCTTTCTCAACCCTATTCGCTATGGGAAGCTTTCTAATTGGAACCTTTCTGTTTCTTTCTTTCCAAATAACAAAAAATGAAAATCTTATATATGTTGGATTTTTCTATGTTTTGTTTGCCCTATTTTTCAATAGTCTTGTACTAATTCATCTTGTCTACAGGCTATTATTTTATGCTGAAAAAGAAGAAACAGCCATAAAAATCCAAATCGTTTTAAGCAATATCCCAATTGCCTATTTGTATTTCACTGTAACACTTAACAATCAATAAATTAAAAAAAATGGAAAATAAATCACAAGAAAATCAAAAATCAGAATCCATCTTTCAAAGTACCACAGCAAAAATGATGCTAGTCGGTTTTTTAGCACTCGTTTTACTTATTCCGTTAGAATTTGTAAAAAACTTAATTACAGAACGTTCACAACGCAAACAAGAAGTTGTAGATGAAGTAGCGCAATTATGGGGAAAAGACATTTTATTTTATGGTCCGATTCTTAAGATTCCCTATAAATCTTTTGAAGAATATAATGTTACCAATCCAAAAACAAACGTGACAACCCTTCAGCGAAAAACAACTATCAAAAATGCGTATTTCTTTCCTGAAAAATTAAACAACAATTCCAAGGTGATTAAAAATACCTCGCTTAAAAGAGGAATCTATACTAATGTTGTTTTCACGGCCGCTATGAAATTTGATGGAAAGTTTAGCAAACCTAATTTGGAAAAACTACATTTAAAATCGGAAGATCTCCTTTGGAATAGTGCTTCCATCGTAGTAAAAACAACTAATTTAAAGAGTATTAAAAGTGATCTGAATATTAACTTGAATAATCAAAAACTGAATTTTGAATCGAAATCGGAAGAAGATACGATATACGGAACGCTAGAATCGAATACATTTGATTACCAAACGTTGGCAAAAACAGATGCTATCCAATTCAATTTTGAAATGCAATACAACGGAAGCAAAAGCATTAAATTCATTCCGATTGGAAAAACTAGTACCGTAAGTATCAATTCCGATTGGGATTCGCCGAGTTTCGAAGGAGCCTTTGCCGCCAATGATACTACAAAATCAATCGATAAAAAAGGATTTCACGCCGATTGGAAAATTTTAGACATCAATCGCTCCTTTTCACAACAACATTTGGAAAAACTCCCGAATTTAAATGAATATGCTTTTGGTGTCAAACTGATTGAAACTGTTGACGAATACCAACAAAACGAACGTGCTTCCAAATATGGTTTCTTAGTAATTGGTTTGACATTCTTAGTTTTCTTCCTGATTCAATCGATCAGCAAAATCGGCATTCATATTTTCCAATACAGTATGATTGGTTTGGCCTTGATTATGTTTTACACTTTACTGATTTCCATCACCGAACATTCGAGTTTTAAATTGGCTTATATTATTGCCGGAATAGCGGTCATCACAATGATCGGAATTTATTCAAATTCCATTCTTAACAAAAAATTTGCTGGCTTTGTGGCTGCTTCTTTAGCCGCTTTGTACACTTTTATTTATGTGATTATCCAATTAGAAAGCTATGCTTTATTGGTAGGAAGCATCGGATTGTTTGCGATACTCGGAGCCGTGATGTACTTCTCGAGAAAAATTGATTGGAATTCCAATTAATATACAACAAAAGAGCGGTTTAAAAACCGCTCTTTTTATATTCCGTATTTATCAATCAAATAAATCAACGAAGTCATTGTGGCTGCTCCTAGCTCTAATTCCCGCTTATTGATGGCGTCAAATTTGTCATTCGCCGCGTGATGATAATCAAAATAACGCTGCGAATCTGGTCGAAGTCCCGCTTTAACAATTCGATTCGATTTTAAATCATTAATATCTGAACCACCGTGTCCTTTTACAAAAGTGTGAATCAGATACGGTTCAAATAAAGGCTTCCAACTTTGGAATTTTTCCAAACTAGTCGCATCCGATTCAAACGAAAAACCTCTGGGCGCAAATCCACCCGAATCGCTTTCTAATGCAAAAATGTGATTTTCGTTGTTTTTTTGAGCCAATTCGGCATATTTTTTTCCTCCACGTGTTCCATTTTCTTCATTCATGAACATTACGACACGAATGGTATTTTTGGGTTTGTATCCTATATTTTTAAAAATAGTAGCCACTTCCATACTTTGAACGCAACCAGCTCCATCGTCATGCGAGCCATCGGCCAAATCCCAAGAATCTAAATGACCACCCACAACCACTATATTTTCAGGAGTTTCCGTTCCTTTAATTTCCCCTACAACATTATGCGACAGTACATCGGCTTCTTGATAACAGGATTGTTTGAAATAGAATTTTAAAGTTGGATCTTGTTTTAACGACTGACTCAACAATTCGGCACCATTAGTACTGATGGCACAAGCCGGAATTCGCTTTTCTTTAGGCAAATCGCCATAACTCATCGCTCCGGTATGCGGAAAATCGTCTAATCTAAAGTTTAACGAGCGTACAATAGTTCCCAAAGCACCTAATTTAGAGGCTTCGATCGCTCCGACTCTACGCTGATCTCCAGCTCCAGAATAAGACACAAAAGCTTCAATTTGCGCATTGTCCATCGGGCGATTAAAAAACACAAGCTTTCCCTTTACTTTCCCTTCACCTAGTATTTTCAATTCCTCTAACGATTGTACTTCAATTACTTCGGCTACAATTCCTTTTTTAGAAGTAGCCACACTCATACCCAAGGCACAAATAGGAACAGTAATTTTCTTTCCTTTAGTCATAAAATAAGCCGATTCTTTTTCGCCTCGTACCCATTTGGGCACCATTACTTCTTGCAAATAGACTTTATCAAATGCACCAGAAGCTTCCATTTGGGTTTTGGTATATTGTACTGCTTTTTCAGCTCCAACAGAGCCTGACAAACGGTGTCAAATTTTATTAGACAGATAATCCAATTGCGAATAGCATTGAGATTTGGTCAACGCCTGATTGTAAATGGCTTTTAATTGCGCTTCATCGGAATTTTGTGCAAAGCCTATGGTACAAGTAAGAATAGATAAAAGAAATATATTTTTCATTAGAATTGATTGAATAGTAAAGTAACAAAATAAAAAAATCCCGACAAAATCGGGATTCTAATTATTCTTTTCCATCTACATAATCTTGCAGGTATTGGAATCTTTCGGTGAGTTTTCCGTTTTTACAAATCGTTCCTCTTTCCAAAATACCATCGGCATCATTGTTGTATAAAGCGGGAATCACGTGTTCTAAAAACATTTCTCCAAAACCTTCACTGGCATCTTTAGGCAATTCACATGGTAAATTATCTACCGACATGACTACTATGGCAGCAGGATGATCGTAATGCACTTCTTTGTGTTCGCTTGGCAAATAGCCAAAAATAGGATCTGCAATCGTAGACGCTTTGATGGTACAAGCAATCGGTCCATCTACATCACAAGAAATATCCGCTACTACTTTAATTTTATTATCAGCTGCCTTTAACATTTCGCGAGTTAAAATAGCTGGCGCTCCATTTCCATAGAAATGACCTGCCATAAAAATATCTGAAACTTTAGTAAAACGCTCAAAATTGGAGGTGTATTCTTGCGGATTGGCATAAAAATCCTTTTTATCGAAAGGTTTTCCGTCAATTCTTTTGTTGTAATCTTCTAAATCGATATGCGTATAAACAGGCTTATCGTAGTTTTTTGTCAGATAATCTTCGATAGAAACTTGTTTGATTTTCATTCCATCAAGCATTTCTTTGGCGCCTAATCCTACTTTCCCGTGTCCAGTAAGTACAATTTTAATAGGTGGCAACATAGGGCGACGCAAACGCTCAATCAACTCATTTTGGTCTTTTAATGTTTCGGCTTTCACTAAATTGAACAAATCAAATTTCATTCCGAAAGCGCGAATTCCGTTATAAGCCCCCACAATTCCGGCATAACGACCAAAACCAATCAGTCTTTTATTATTTTTATCCACAACCGTTTCGTGATCCACAAGTGTGATATTTTTTTCCAAACAAGCCAACAATAATTTTCTATTATACGGTTGTTTTTTAATGGTATGTGAAAAGAAAAAGTAGGTTTTATTTGGAATAAGCGCTTCCACTGGAACTTCTTTAACACCGATAAGTACATCGCAATCGGAAACATCCGTATCAACTTTAATTCCTAATTCGCTATAGGCAGTATCAGGAAAAACACGTATGTCAGAAGATTCTACTTCGAAATCGGCTTGCGGAAATTGTTCTTTTAACTTTAATAATTCAGTTGGAGTAAAAACAACTCTTCTGTCTGGCGGATTTTTACGCTCTTTTATTAATCCAAATTTCATTAACTTGTTGATTATAGGGTTATAAAATTATATAACTCCTCGTTTATAATTTGTTACAAATATAACATTTAGAATTCACAAAACAACCCAAAAATATTCTAGTCAACCTATTTTTGAAACTGATTTCTTTATTTATATTTGTCATTCAAGCTACTTAAAATGACATTCAAAATAAATATAAAACTACTCTTACTTTTTACTATAGTAACTATCTGTTTTTCATGTACTGAGCAACGAAAAGTAAAAAAAACAAAAGAACAAAATAAGGTTGGTTCTGTATACCGAATGCAACCATTTGAAGACAGTTTGCCCAACATTTCTGAAGAAAAGAAAAAAATCATAGCCGATAGTTTAAACTATTTATATGACAAAGAGTTTTTCAGTAATGATTATTCTGGAAGTGTCTTAGTCGCTCAAAATGGGCATATTATTTACGAAAAGTATAGCGGAATGGCTAATTTTGAAAAACAAGAAGTGATAACAGCACAAACGCCACTTCATATTGCTTCTGTGAGTAAAGTGTTAACGGCAACAGCTGTTTTATTATTGATTGATTCGAAACAACTTCAATTGGATCAAAAAGTAAAAACATTGTTTGCAGATTTCCCATACGAAGACATTACCATTCGAATGCTTTTAAATCACAGAAGCGGAATTAGAAATTACAGTTATTTCATTGAAGATAAAGGGGTTTGGGATCGGCACAATACGCTTCAAAATAGCGATTTAATTCCAATTTTGGCCAAAAACAACATTCAATTAGAATTCAAACCCGATAGCCGATTTAGCTACTGTAATACCAATTATGCCATTTTAGCTTTGGTGATTGAAAAAATCACGAAGATGGATTATAGAACGGCGATGAAAAAACTCATTTTTGAGCCTTTACATATGAAAAACACCTTTGTTTTTGACATGACAAAACATGCTGACACGGTGAGCGCTTCTTATAAAGGGAATTATATAAAATATCCCTTAAATCATTTGGATGACATTTATGGAGATAAAAATATTTACTCAACCGCAAGAGATTTACTGAAGTTTGATATGGCCACCTACAGTCCAACTTTTTTGAATAAAAAACTACTCAAAGAAGTGTTTAAAGGCTATAGTTATGAAAGTCGAGGAAAAAGAAACTACGGATTAGGCATCCGATTATTAGAATGGGGAGATGATAAAAAAATGTTCTATCACAACGGATGGTGGCATGGAAATACTTCTGCTTATATCAAATTGATTAATGAAAAAGCGACTTTAATAGCACTTTCCAATAAATATACCCGAAAAGCCTATTACTTAAAATTGGCTACAGGATTGTTTGGCGATTATCCTTTTCATATTCGAAAAAAATCGGATGAATTAGTGGAATAGTTTTTGATATTTTTTCCTTAAATTTGCACACTTCATTTGGGGTCGACTGGTTTTGACAGCGAGTGGAATTAGATAGTAAGCATGTTG
>JAGORP010000105.1 GCA_018062725.1 Flavobacterium sp. | reverse complement strand
GTTGTATACGCTTCTAATGTATTAAGTATTCCGGTTCGAAACAAAATTCAAAAAATAATTCCATTTGTTGTTGTAGCTATTGGGACGCTTTTTATTTTGCGGGGGTTGGGATTAGGAATTCCGTTTGTTTCCCCAAGTACAATGAACTTATTTGTACAAAACACACCACACTGCCAATAATAAACTAATTTTAAAAAAAGTAATAATGGAAAGACACAACCTACTTAACGAATTCCCTGAATTCACAGAGAAAATTCACGATTTAAAGACAAGTGATAATCATTTCAGAAAATTATTTGATGAATACCATGAAGTAGAACATGACATTCATAAATACAATTCGGGTGCCGAAACAACTACTGATGAACACATGCACGAGTTAAAAGCAAAATTATTGTTTCTAAAAGACGAAATTTTTGCCATGTTGAAGAATTAAAAAAACAAAACCTTTTCAGAAATGAAGAGGTTTTTTTTGAGTTTGATTAAATGGAAATAAAGGTCTAACTTCAACTTGAACACAATTTCTTATTTTGTCATGTTGTTGTTCTAACAGACTTATGATTCATTTGGTTCAATGTGAATTAAGACATGCCCTAATTGTGGAATTTCACTTCGTAAAGTATCTTTTAGATTATGCGCTAATTCGTGTCCGATTTTAACTGTAATATTGGCATCAACCCTGGCGTGAAGGTCAACGTGATATTTCATACCTGCTTTTCTAATAAAACATTTTTCTGTATCCACAATGCCATCTACAGTAAGAGATACTTTTCTGATGTCTTCAATGAGGTCGTCATACAAATGTTCATCCATTATTTCTCCAAGTGCTGGTCTGAAAATTTTATAACTATTGTAAAGTATAAAACCGGAAGCAAAAAGTGCTGCCCAATCGTCGGCGGTTTCGTAACCTTTGCCAAAATATAAAGCAATAGAAATACCAATTAATGCTGCAATTGAAGTAATAGCATCACTTCTATGATGCCACGCATCTGCTTTCAAAGAAGAACTATTTGTTTCTTTTGCTTTTTTCATGACCAATTGAAACGATACTTCTTTCCAAATAATA
This sequence comes from Flavobacterium sp., assembly GCA_018062725.1. The sequence goes on along the minus strand of JAGORP010000105.1, from coordinate 6,113 downwards.
AGTGGGAAAAGTACAAAAAGTGTCCAAAATTCTGGTAATTCATGTGGCGTTCCAATATTTTGTATGCTTTCATAAGCAATTATTGTGGCAGAAGTGATTAAAAAACCAACTACTAAAAATGTAATTAGTGGTTCTGCTCTTCCGTGACCATACGGATGGTTTTTGTCGGCTGGTTTACTCGCATATTTAAGTCCGAATAAAACTAAGAAAGAAGAGAAAATATCGGTTGTTGATTCTATTGCATCTGCAATTAATGCATAAGAGTTTCCAAAGAATCCCGCAAGTCCTTTAATAATAGCAAGAGTTGCATTTCCGGCAATACTAAAATAGGTTGCTTTTATTGCCGTTTGTTCGTGTATGGTAGTCATTGTTTATTTGTTGCTGTCTTTACGAGGACAAAACTAACTTTTTTTAGTGGTATTGACTTACATAATTATAGAGAAAACTAGTTTTTTTTGCTTTTACTTATTTGAATGTAAAAATGACATTCAGTAATAAATTAGGTTATTTGTTTTTTATGGTACCTGAACCAAATTCGGTTTTGCTTTGCTTAGTTTGTAAGGTGAAATAACCAGCAGTGGGGACTAATTTTGTTCCGTCGGAAATAATTCCACGCATATCGACTTGTAAATTGTAAATTCTTACCTGATTGTTCACTTTATCAACTGTGTAAAAGCCTTTTGCAAACCATCTCATTGTGTTGGCCATTTCAGGATCAACTTCTTGCAGATATTTTTCATTGATAGGGAAGGACTGAATCTCACTTTTTAATCCACCTAATAATGAATAACGTTGCATATATAGACTATCTTTTGATTTTGCAACTCCATACCAATTCAGGTTGGCAACACCCACTGGCATGGTTAAAAGTTCTTTTACGGCAATTTTTTGCTCTAAAAAAGAGTGGTTAAATTTTTCTTTCACAAATTCTTTATGAACAAGGGTCAATAGTAAATAAAAAGTGCTAATCCATAAGCCATAATTTGTAAAACTACTTCGATTGGATTTGTTTGGAAAAAATTTTAGACTAAAAAAAAGACCAATTAGTAAAGGAAAGGTATAAAATGGATCGATTACATTAATACTATCAAAGCCGAAACGAGTATCATTAAAAGGTAAAAATAATTGGGTACCGTAGGCTGTAAAAGCATCCAAAAGAATATGTGTAATCAAACACAGCCAAGAAAATAGAAAAATGGTTGATGATGGAATTATTTTAAATGGACTTAGTTTTTTTAATACAACCGAAAGAAAAAGCGCGCCTAAAAAACTAAAAAGGATAGAATGGCTATAACCTCTATGAATACTTAGCATTTCGTAAGGACTGAAAAAAAGTCTAAACGCAACATCGAAATCGGGTATAGATCCAAGAATTGCACCATATAAAGCAGCTTTGGAACCTATTTTCTTGCCTAATATCGATTCTCCTATTGCAGCACCTAATACGGCTTGTGTAATACTATCCATTTGGACTTATTTAAAATAAAGCACCAAACATACGATAGAAAATAGTGATATTAAAATATAAAATAAGAAACTACACCGTCATAGAGAACAACTGTGTTTGTGGTGCTTTTCTTCTTAGTCGTAAATCAAAAGCCATGCAAATGTTACGCACGAACGGTTTTCCTTTTTCGGTTACGGTAATGGCGTTGTGTTGAAGGATTAATAAACCATCATTCTCCATTTCTTTCAGTTGAGCAAGCACTTCGGGTAACTCGATAAAATAAGAGTGGGTTTCGTCCCAAGAAGTTGTAAACTGACACATTAAGTTTAAGATGTGTTGGCGTATGATTAAGTCTTCTTCGGTTAAAATATGTCCACGATATATTGGAATTTCATTTTGTTCCAAACGGGCATAATAATCTTCTAAAGTCTTTTCATTTTGTGCAAAAGCATACCAACTATCACTAATTGAAGAAACACCTAAACCAATCATAACTTGAGTTTTAGAAGCGGTATAACCCATAAAGTTACGGTGTAATTTTCCTTCTTGAAAGGCCGTAAACATAGTATCTCTTTTTTTAGCAAAATGATCCATACCAATCTCGTGATAGCCTTTTTTTGCTAATAATTGTTTGCCAATTTCGTAAAGTTTTCGCTTTTCGTCGTCTTTCGGTACATCTTCATCTTTAAATCCACGTTGCCCGTTACCTTTAATCCAAGGCACGTGTGCGTAGCTGTAAAAAGCCAATCGGTCGGGAGATAATGATTTTGTTTTTTCAATGGTGTCAACAATATTTTCTACAGTTTGAAATGGAAGTCCAAACACTAAATCATGGGATATTGAAGTATAGCCAATTTCTTTAGCCCAAAAGGTTACTTTTGCCACATTATGAAACGGTTGTATGCGATGAATGGCATTTTGCACTTTTTCCGAATAATCTTGTACTCCAAAACTCACCCTTCTAAAACCTAAATCATACAAAGTTTGTAAGTGAACACGACTAGTATTGTTAGGATGGCCTTCAAAACTAAATTCATGTTGTTTTGCAACTTTTGATTTAGCCAAAATGCCATTAATTAAGCGTTGTAGGTTTTCGGGAGAAAAAAACGTTGGAGTACCACCACCTAAATGAATTTCTTTTATGATGGGTTGGTCGGAAAACATATCGCAATACAAATCCCATTCTTTTAAAACGGCGTCAATATAGGGATGTTCTACCTCATGACGTTTGGTAATGCGTTTGTGACAACCACAAAAAGTACACAAACTCTCGCAAAATGGCAAGTGAATATACAAGCTAATTCCTTCCTTGCTATTGCTTTCGTTGAAGGAATGAAGGAGTGTTTTTTTCCATTGTTCAACACTAAAATCTTGTTCCTCCCAATAAGGAACAGTTGGGTAACTGGTGTAACGTGGACCCGGAACATTATATTTTTGTATCAATGAAATCTCCATAGCTATAGAAATAAATTGGAATTTGATTTGAAATAGATAAATTTTCTACTTTACAAGTTCAAAAGTACAGTAACATATTTTTTTACGAAATGATAATTGTCATAAAAACAAAAGAGAAGCACAGGCTTCTCTTTTTATATATTTTGGTTTTAAAATTAAACAGCTCGTTGCACCACTTCAAAAATGGAACCATCTTCACATTTTAGTGTTTTAGCTGGATATTTCATTAATAATGCATAGTCGTGTGTTGCCATAACGACAGTTTTTCCATTTTCATTAATTTTTTTCAAGACTTCCATAACTTCCATACTGGTTTGTGGATCAAGATTACCGGTAGGTTCATCGGCTAGAATTAATTCAGGATCGTTTAGCAACGCACGAGCAATAGCCACACGTTGTTGCTCTCCACCCGATAATTGATGTGGCATTTTATTAGCCCAATTTTTCATTCCTACTTTATCTAATACTTCGTCAATTTTAGCTTGCATGTCGGCCTCATCTTCCCAACCTGTTGCTTTTAAAACAAAATGCATGTTGGCAAAAACGGTGCGGTCTGGTAATAATTTGAAGTCCTGAAAAACAATTCCAATTTTACGTCTCAAAAACGGAATATCATCATCAATTAATCCGTTCAAATCATAATCAACAATAGTCCCTTCTCCATGAGTTAAAGGTAAATCACCGTATAACGTTTTCATAAAACTACTTTTTCCAGAACCCGTTTTACCAATGATATATAAAAATTCTCCAGGATTGACTTTTAAATTCACATCCGATAAAATTTTATTTCCTTCTTGGTATATAGTAACATTATGTAACGATAGAATAGTTTGAGACATAGTTTTTAATATTTATTTTGGTAAAAGTAATAAGTTAACGTAGGTATTCAAAATAAATTTTCGGATTGTGAGTAAATTAAGATACTAAACCCGTTTTTTCCTCGTTTTAACCAGTAGAATATACTAAATTTGAATCGTAAAAAATATTTTCTATGCGCAAAATACCACTGTTTCTACTCCTTACACTTTCATTAAGTACTCAAACGGTCTTAAGTCAACAATCTGAAGTTTACACCAATAATTTGGTTGATTATACTAGTGCTTTAACGCTATTTAAAAATAAACAATACCAATCGGCTCAAATCATTTTCGATAAAGTTGGTCAGAAAGCCAATGAAGAAACCGAATCGGATTGTGCCTATTACAGTGCTACTTGTGCCATTCGTATCAAACAATCGGGTGCCGAGGAACAGATGGAGAATTTTATCAAGAATTATCCAACCAGTACCAAACTAAATTTAGCGTACATCGATTTGGCTACTTTTTATTTTGAAAAAGGTCAATACGTACAGTCGTTGCAATGGTTTGATAAAGTAGAAGAAGGTGCCTTGACTTCTGACGAAAAAGATCGTTTTAACTTTTATAAAGCTTATACGTTCTTCAATGCTGGAAAGAAAAATGCGGCGAAACAATATTTTAATAAAGTGGTTAATTCTAAAGAATATGGTTCACAAGCCAAATATTACTTAGGGTTTTTAGCCTATGAAGGAGATAATTATGAAGAAGCTACACAGTATTTTGAACAAGTAGAAGGAGAAGAAAAATACAAAGAAAAGCTTTCCTATTTTCAAGCCGATATGAATTTCAAAGCTGGAAAATTTGACAAAGCGATTGAATTAGGTCAAAAAGCAATGGCAAAATCTTCGCCAGCTGAAAAATCAGAATTGAACCGAATTATTGGTCAGAGTTATTTTAATTTAAAACAATACGATAAAGCTATTCCGTATTTGACCGAATACAAAGGCAAAAAGGGCAAGTGGAACAACAACGATTATTACCAGTTGGGCTATGCTTTTTACAAACAAAATGATTTCGAAAGTGCCATTTCTCAATTCAATAAAATTATCAGCGGAAACGATGCCGTAGCACAAAATGCCTATTATCACTTGGGGGAAAGTTACCTCAAAACCGATAAAAAGCAACAAGCGTTAAATGCATTTAAAACGGCTTCGGAAATGACTTTTGATTTAAAAATTCAAGAAGATGCCTATCTAAATTATGCCCGTGTGAGTTATGATATTGGAAATTCCTACCAAAGTGTACCCGATGTTTTAAACGGCTTCATGACGAAATATCCAAACAATCCGAATAAAACGGAAATAGAAAGTTTATTGATCAATTCTTACATTACCTCTAAAAATTATAAGGAAGCTTTGGTTTTGTTGGAAAGAAACAAATCGGCTGCTAATAAATCGGCGTATCAAAAAGTAACTTTTTATCGCGGATTAGAATTGTTTACTGATGGAAATTACAAAGAAGCATTAGCGATTTTCAAAAAATCAATCGCCGAACCAAAGGATGCTAAATTTACCGCTCGTGCCACTTTTTGGAAAGCCGAAACCGAATATGTTTTGGATGATTTTACCGATGCTTTGACCAGTTTTAAACAGTTTAGTGCGATTTTGGAAGCTTCAACTACACCTGAATTCAAAAGCGTAAACTACAACATTGCTTATGCGCATTTCAAAATAAAAGAATACGATCAAGCTGCGACATATTTTCAAAAATATACTGAAACTTCCAAAGAAGATAAAACACGTTTGGTAGATGCGTATTTGCGTTTGGCTGATAGCCGTTTTGTGACCTCAAAATATGCAACCGCAATTGAAGCCTATGACAAAGCCATTGCTCTAAAAGGAATCGACGCCGATTATGCCGCGTTTCAAAAAGCCATTTCGTACGGATTCAGCGGTAAAAATGATAAGAAAATTTCTGAATTCAACAGTTTCTTAAAAACCTATCCCGATTCGCAGTACCGTGATGATGCGTTGTTTGAAATGGGAAATACCTACACACAAATGAATCTGACCGATTCGGCTATTAAAACCTATGATCAGTTGATTTCCGAATACAAAAAAGGAAGTTATACCGCTCGTGCTATCTTACGTCAAGGGTTGATTTATTATAATGCCGATAAAGATGATTCGGCGTTGACTAAATTCAAAAAAGTAGCTGCTGAATTTCCACGAACTGATGAAGCGAATGAAGCGGTTAAAACGGCTCGTTTGATTTATGTCGATCAAGGAAAAGTAGACGAATATGCCTCCTGGGTGAGAACTTTAGATTTCGTAGAAGTAACCGATGCCGAATTGGATAACGATACTTGGGAAGCGGCTGAAAAACAATATGCACAAGGGAATACCCAACAAGCC
>JAGORP010000015.1 GCA_018062725.1 Flavobacterium sp. | reverse complement strand
TGCGTGTGATTCTGACACAACATACTCGGAAGAACGTCCCATTTGGCCGAGTATTCCATCAAAGTGAAGTAATCCTTTTCAACTTGAATTTTACGTTTTTCGGTCATATCAATGGTCGAAAATTCATACCGTTCAGGTCGGCGTTCTAAAATATAATCTTTAAAAGCAAACGTTTGAGAATAATCGATTTTCGATTGGTAATTGGGTTCGCTTTCATCGCCATCAAACATCGGTTCGCAAATATCCACACCTTCGGCAGAAAGTGCAATATCAAAACTATCGGTTGCCGAACACATGGCAAACATGAATCCGCCGCCAATTACAAAATCACGTATCTTTTTGGTTACCGCCAATTTTTCTTCCGAAACTTTAGCATAGCCTAATTTGGATGCCAAGGCTTCTGCTTCTTTCTTTTGTTCGATGTACCACGGTGCATTTCGATACGCTCCAAAAAACTTCCCGTATTGACCGGTAAAATCTTCGTGGTGTAAATGCAACCAATCGTATAAAATGAGTTGATCGCTCAACACTTCTTCGTCGTAGATTTCTTTATACGGAATTTCGGCGTAGGTCAAAACCAAGGTCACGGCATCATCCCACGGTTGTTTTCCTTTTGGAGTATAGACTGCTATTTTAGGTGCTTTTTCTAACACTACCGTTTCCATGTTTTGAGACGGACTCGAAATTTCTTCCAAAATCTGGTTGGCTTCGGTATCGGATAGGACTTCGTAACTCACATTTCGAATCTGACATTCTTTTCGAATTTCGGGAGCATCTGGAAGTAAAAAAGAACCACCTCTGTAGTTGAGTAACCAACTGGCTTTGTATTGTTTATCGAGTGCCCAATAGGTAATTCCGTATGCCTTTAAATGATTTTTCTGAGTAGCATCGTCCATAGGCAATAAAATAAAATTAGCCTTAACGGTGCTTACGCAAACCAAAAATAGTACGATACAAACTGATTTGAAATTTTTCATTAACCTGCAATAATTTTATCGAAGATACAATAAATAGTAGATAAGGGCAAAGGTAAATTTTTGTTAAATTTTAAATTCTACTTTAACATGCACTATTCTTACCTAACAAAAAAGGTTGCCACGAATGACAACCTCTTGAATATAAATAGGCTTTTATTTATCGTTTAATCATACGTAGTGATTCTGAAGCTCCATCTTGTGATACAATAACATTGTAGATGCCAGAAGTTAAGTTTGATCCAATAGTAACTGAATTGATTTCTGAAGCGCTTACTTCTTTATGCTCTAATTTCTTTCCTAACATGTCATATACAACCACAGTTATAGCTGACGTGCTAGCAGAATTTAATTCAATTGTAAAGCCATAATTAAATGGATTTGGATAAGCAACTGCCTTAAATGTTGTAGAAGATTGTTCGATTTCTCTAGCCAAAGGAACGATTACTTCTGCACCGATTTCAATCATACATCCATTACCATAGTCTAAATAATTACCATCTGTATTGAGAGCAGCAACCAAAATAAAATACCTGTTTGGACCAGTTACACCACGAAATGCAACCGATGCATTATAATCTGTAATTAAACTCAAATCTAAAGTACGATAAGGTCGATCGATAATTTCAACAGAACCCGTTGTTAGATTGTTTACATAAAATCGATATCCTAAAGCATATCTAACATTATCAGCAACTACATACTCCTCACGGTCAAAAAATCCATTACAATCAACAGCTCGAAGTTGAGTTAGTCCATTTGGAGTCGAAACAGTACATGAAGTTCCATATCCTCCCCAAACTCCCAATTTTCTTACAGCTACTTTTATGCTGTAGGTTTGGTCGTATTGAAAATTGGATAAACTACTGATGAATACATTTCTTAATGCATATTCCTTTACCACTTCTGTATTAGTAGCTAAGTTCGTAACACTGAATCGGTAGCGTTCTGCTCCAGGAACTAAATTAGCATAAACTGCTGAAGTAGTACTTGAGATTGTTGTACCACACTGACTCGGAATTACAAAGACTTCGCTAGCTACGGGTGTAAAAGACACGAAATCATTTGTCAATGAATAATCTGTTGCAACTCTGCCTGAAACAAAAGCCGCTTCGGTTCCATTTGCATTTTCAATACCTTGGGTGTAGACATATCCATTTCCAGCAGGTATTTGTGGCAAACTAGTGGTGTGTAATTCTATTCTATTTGAACCTTCATGCAATTGAATTTGGGCCGTTATTATAGAAGATACTCCCAAAAAAGTACTTGAATAATGTCGAACCTGAAAATATTCAACTACTAATGTTCTGTTGGGCGCACTTCCCACTGTTTGATACCTAACAACACCACCTTCATATCCTGGCAATAAATCAGTCCAAGCTACAGAAATTAGGTTGTCAACTCCTCCAATTTGAGATGGAATTGCTCCACCTGAACAACAACCCTGGCTCTGGTTTGGGGAAAAAGTAATAAAGCCATTAGATGAAGCATAAAATTCTGTATAACTGGTTCCGTAAAAACTGAATGGAAAGCCAATGGCCAGAGAAAGTGAAACTTGATCATCTGACAAGGCAACTTGAGTGTTTCCTTCTCCAGAAATATCAATTGGATTGAAAGTTCCCGATTGATCTACATTGTAAGTAACTTGTGCAAAGGTGATCTCTGTAGCCATAATGCTACATAATAGCATTCCAAGAAAATAAATTTTTTTCATAAAAAATAGTAAGGGATTTAATAAAACAACAAAAGAGTTCTGCTGATTTTTTTAAAGGTAGACTATTAAATTCCCTTAATTCCTATTAAATGAGTTTTATTTTTTAATAAGTTTTTTCTGAAGAATAAAATCGATTTAAATTGCGCAAAAAATAGTTTTAAAGACAACAAATACAGCGCTTTAGCCCGTATTAAACAACTATTTAAAACAAAATGAGGGTTAATCTGTTTTTAAATTTCATAAAACTAAAAACACGTATAAATACGTATATACAGAAAAAGTGAAGTTAGTATTTTTGAAGCAACCAAATTGTAGTATATGAATTCAAATCAGACCTTTCATGAGAAACCAACATCAAAAACTAAAGAAGTTTTAAAAAAGATTGGATTGTTCCTTCTTATTGGTTTAATTCTTTTCTACATCTATGCATCCATCAATTTTATAATTAGTTAACTACAACGACAATTCGTCGAAATCGATGACTTTATTTTGTATCGCAAACACGACTAATCCTGCCACATTTCTAGATTCTGTTTTCAATAACAAACTATTCCGGTGACCTTCAACGGTACGCGGACTGATGAATATTTTTTCTGCAATTTCAGCGGTTGAATATTGCAAGCAAATCAATTTTAAAATTTCCTTTTCTCTATTGGTCAAATAATCTTCTGAAAAGACACTTTTAATCAGCTTTGATTTGTTGGAAGTAGAAATCAAACCATCGTTAATTACTTTCAAAACCGATTCATTGTAGTAAAACCCTTTTTGGTATACTTCGTTGATGGTTTCAATCATTTCAGCTGGAGTTGCATTTTTTACTAAATACGAAACAGCACCTACATGTATCATATTGGCAATGAAGGAATCGGTATTATAACTCGTTAAGGCAATAATTTTTATTGTTGGAAATTTGGTAGAAATCAGTTTGGTTGCTTCTACTCCATTGATGAAAGGCATTTTCAAATCCATCAAAATAATATCGGGTAAATCGTCAATACTATTGAGAAAATCCATCAATTGTTTACCGTCATTGACTTCTTTACAGATTTCGATGTTTTTTTCGCGACTCAAAATGAACGAGATTCCTTGTTGGAACAACACTTCATCATCGGCTATGATTATTTTAATTTTTTCTTCCATAATTAAAAAATAATTTTTGCTTTAAATCCTTGGTTTGGAGCAGATTGTATGGTTATAGAAGCGCCAATCAGTTCAACTCTACTGAAGATATTTCGCATACCTAATCCTCTTAGATTGGTTGCATTCGAAAATTCAAAACCAACACCATTATCAGTGTAATTACCAACGCATTTATCATTTTCTGAATTGAAAACAATAGAAATATTTTTGGCATTACTGTGTTTCAACGAATTGTTCAACAACTCTTGAAGAATTCTAAAAATATGCAAGTGTTTTTTTTCATGAATATCAGAAAAATCAATGTTATTCTCATAATATACCTTGATGGCTTTACTGCTATTAAACTCAACGGCTAATTCTGAAATTCCGGCGTCTAATCCGAATTTTTCTAAAACTGGCGGTAATAAATCGTGTGCTATCCGGCGAGAATTTTCCAACGCCTTTCGAGTTAAATTAATAATATTTGTAGTTACTTCTGCATATTCTTTATCGGTTAATTTGGTTCCAATAAGCAGCTGACTGTTTAAGGAAACAATATTCAATTTCGAGCTAATATCATCGTGCAAATCTTGAGCAATTCGCTGACGCTCGTCTTCTTGAGTGACAATCACCGCATGCAGCAATTCTTTTTGATAATTGATTTCTAAATTCTTTTTCTCTACTTCTTGCTTGATAATTTTTTTTCTAGAAAAATAGAAAAACAGTATCAACACCAAAGCCATTAAAATAAAGGCAAAAAAGGTATAAAAGATGACTTTAATTAATTCTGAATCATTCATACACTTTATATTTTTTGGTGACTAAAATAGATTTTAAATCATACAGTATAAACAGTTGATATACTATATATAAATACACATTCAAATCGTAAATTAATCGGAATGCGATTTGGGATTTTAGGGAAAGTAATAAATTAGCTGTGAGAAAAACGATGGTACTTCCAAACAAATAAATAAGCAACCCAATGGTGATGTAATAAAATCGCTTTTCTTCATTCAATAAATTATACAAATGAAACGTTGCGTACACAATTATAGGTAACGAAGTGATGAATATTTCAAAAAGACTGAATTTGAAAAACAAACTCCAGTCTAAGGCATATTGGATGATCAAAAGTGATGAACATACAATTAAAAATACAATAATTACTTTCTTTTGAAACGGTTCTTTCATTACATGATAATAAAAAAAACTGAGTACTAAAAATTGCAACCCAAAATAAAAATGCGATAAAAATAAATTTTCAAAGTGCATTTTAACGACAATAATTGAAGCTAACTGCACAAAAAACATAGCCAAACTATACATCGCAAAAATTTTGAAAGGTTTTCCGTTTTTTGAAAAACCTTTCAATAATAGTATCGTATTGATTACTAGTAGAATATTCCCAATATTTACAAAAAAATTGGAATTCAAAACTAGGGCTGAAGTGTATACATTGGACTCATTACATCACAATACGCTGGACACGGTTTGGTAAAATCAAAAATACCAGTAGTAATGTTATCGGTTCCACCAGTTGCGATGTTGCCTTCGACATTAACAATCATTAATTTCGCTTCGGAAGATTTTGAGTTGTTTGATCCCCATCCTAAATAAGCTCTGACACCAATCGTATTGGGATCAGTCAACAAATCTTGAATATCCGATTTAGGAATAAAAAAAGCTTTTACTCCCATGTCGGGTGTTGATCGCCACTGCGTAGCCCAAGCTACAGCTGTTTTAATATCAATCGTGTTACCTGGGACAACTGGATATTGACCAGTATCATCTAAAGTGTACAACGGACTGGTAGTGTCACAATAGGCAGGACACGGACTAGTGAAATCAAAAATTCCGTTAGCCAAAATGTCGGTTCCATTGGTTCCATTTGCATCTACATCAACAAGAAGTAATTTTGCCTCAGGTGCCATTCGAGCTACATTTCCAAGTGCTAAATAAGCTCGCACTCCAATACAATTAGCGTCATTCATTAAATCGGTTAAATCGTCTTTTGGAATAAAATACGCTTTAATTCCTGCCACGGGTGTGGCTCTCCAAGCTGAAATCCATGCGAGGGCAGTTGTTTCGTCAATAGTGTTTTGTGCCATAATTTTTAGGGTTTTGGTTGTTGTTTTTTGTTAAGATTTCATAAAAATAGGATATAAAATTTAGTTTTAAAAATTCTTATGAAAAAACACGTATAAATACGGGGTTGTAAAAAATAAAAAATCCCGATTGAGTCGGGATTTAAATTAAAACGGAACATCGCTGTCATCGTCGTTGATATTGCTTCCAAATGCCTCATTGGGCGAAGGTAAGTTCTTGGTCATAAAAGGGTTATCGTCGTGATTCATTTTAGAAGGCAAATCGTCAAAACCGCCACCATAATCTTCTAAATTATCAAATTTACCGAGATTTCCGATGAATTTCAATCGAATGTTTTCCAACGAACCATTTCTGTGTTTGGCGATGATGAATTCAGCTTGACCTTGAGTCGGCGATTGTTCGTCGTCGTCCCATTCATCAATTTTATAGTATTCTGGGCGATAGATGAACGACACAATATCGGCATCTTGCTCAATCGCACCCGATTCACGTAAATCAGAAAGTAAAGGTCGTTTACTAGAACCACGGGTTTCCACAGCACGCGATAATTGCGAAAGTGCAATAACGGGCACTTCCAATTCTTTGGCCAAGGCTTTTAAATTTCGTGAAATGGTTGAAATTTCTTGCTCACGGTTTCCGCCGCCTTTTCCGTTTCCGCCTGCTGTCATTAATTGAAGGTAATCGACAATTATAATTTTTATTCCGTGTTGCGATGCCAAACGACGCGCTTTTGCCCGTAAATCGAAAATCGATAAGGAAGGCGTATCATCAATGTATAAAGGAGCTTTTTCGAGATCACGTACTTTCACCGAAAGCTGTTCCCATTCGTGTTTTTCTAACTTACCGGTTCGCAGTTTTTCGGACGACAATCCCGTTTCGGATGAAATCAAACGGGTTATCAACTGAACGGACGACATCTCCAACGAAAAAAGGGCAACTGGATGTCCGAAATCGATGGCAATATTTCGCGCCATAGAAAGTACAAATGCAGTTTTACCCATACCCGGACGTGCGGCTATAATCACTAAATCGGACGGTTGCCAACCCGAAGTTACTTTGTCTAATTTCTCGAAACCTGTTGCGATTCCGGATAAGCCTTCTTTATTGGCTATTTCTTCGATTCTCTTTTTGGCTTGTATCACCAAACTCTGAGCCGTCTCCGAACTTCTTTTGATGTTACCTTGAGTTACTTCGTATAATTTCGATTCTGCTTTGTCGAGCAAATCGAATACATCGGTGGTTTCATCGTAGGATTCTTCAATAATTTCAGATGAAATTCGGATCAAACTACGTTGAATGTATTTTTGTAAAATAATTCTCGAGTGAAACTCAATGTGCGCAGAAGACGAAATCTTCTGAGTAAGTTGAATCAGGTAAAAATCGCCTCCAGCCAATTCTAATTTAGCGTTCTTTTTTAACTGTGAGGAAACTGTTAATAAGTCAATAGGCTGAGAATCTGTGAATAACTGAAAAATAGCCTCAAAAATGTGCTTGTGTGCGTCTTTGTAAAAAGCATCCGACTGAAGGATATCAATTACTTCATCTACACCTTTTTTATCAATCATCATCGCACCCAAAACTGCTTCCTCAAGGTCGAGCGCTTGTGGCGGCAACTTTCCTCGTTCAAGGTTTATTATAGTTGTTTTATCAACTTTTATTGGGTTTATATTCTTCACATTTTCCATAGAGCGAAAGTAACCATTTTTAGATTTTTTCTGAGGGTAAGTTATTACGATTTTTTGTTGACAACTAAATGTTTTTTGTTAACAAGTAAAAAAAAACCGCCTCGTTATTGACGAGACGGTTGGAACAGATTTTATACTATTTTACTCTTTATACTCGCCCATTTTGCTGTATTTATCCATTCTCTGCGCTACTAGCTCAGTTGTTGATAAATCTTTTAATTCGTTGTACGCTTTAGTAATATATTGCTGCACGGTTTTAAAGGTAGTTTCTCTGTCGTAGTGCGCTCCGCCTAGTGGTTCCGGAATCACATCATCGACCAATTTTTGCTTCTTCATATCGGTTGAAGTCAGTTTTAATGCTTCAGCCGCAGTTTCTTTGTATTCCCAACTTTTCCATAGAATAGATGAACATGATTCGGGAGAAATTACTGAGTACCACGTATTTTCCATCATTAATACACGATCGCCAACTCCAATTCCGAGTGCGCCACCCGATGCGCCTTCTCCAACAATCACACAAATAATCGGAACTTTTAATCGGCACATTTCTAAAATATTACGAGCAATGGCTTCTCCTTGTCCGCGTTCTTCAGCTTCCAAACCAGGATACGCTCCCGGAGTATCAATAAAAGTTACCACTGGAATTCCGAATTTTTCAGCCATTTTCATTAAACGCAACGCTTTTCGATATCCTTCAGGATTGGCCATACCGAAATTTCTAAATTGGCGGGTTTTGGTGTTGTAACCCTTTTGTTGACCTACAATCATAAACGACTGACCGTCAATTTTCCCTAAACCGCCCACCATGGCTTTATCATCTTTGAAACCTCTATCGCCAAAAAGTTCCAGAAAAGTTTCGCCACACAATGCTCTAATGTGATCCATTGTATACGGTCGATTGGGATGCCGCGATAGCTGAACGCGTTGCCAAGCCGTTAAATTTTTGTATATTTTTCGTTTGGTTTCTTCTAGTTTCTTTTCAATTTGTTTACATGTATTTGTAACATCAACATCCGATTCTTGACCAATAATCTGACATTTATCTAACTGGTCTTCAAGCTCTTTAATGGGAAGTTCAAAATCTAAATATTCCATAATTTGAATTGATAATTTAGTATTCGTTTGTAGTACAAATATAGAATAATATGTACTATTTTGTAGATTAAATTCTATTAATTATTCACTTTTTTTCTGCTTTTAATCACTCCGTTGAGTATAACTGTGATGAGAATAATCATCGCTCCTAAATAAAAATGGGAACTCATTTCTTCCTTATCCTTGAAAATTAAAACCGCTAATATGATGCCGTAAATAGGTTCAAGATTAATGGTAAGCATTACGGTATATGGACTCAAAAATTTCATCACTGCGGTAGAAGCGATGAACGCATACGCCGTACAAACCGAACTTAGAATCAGCAAATACAATAAATCTTCCCACGATAATTGAAAAAACTCGGCATTAAAACTAGTACCAAACAACAAGAAAACAGAAAAAAACAAAACGCCGCCAGCCAATTCATAATACGAGATTACAGTCGGATCATACGTTTGAACAAATTTGCTGTTGATTACCGCAAAAGATGCGGATAAAAATGCTGACAATAAAGCCAAAAGTATGCCTTCGATGTAGTTACTTTCGACATTGAAGATGATGGTGAGTCCGAGTACCACCAAAACTCCGAAAAAAATTTCGTACCACACTATTTTCTTCCCAAAGAATATGGGTTCAATCAACGACGTAAAAAAAGCACCTGTAGATAAGCATGCCAAGGTTATCGAAACATTGGAGACCTTAATAGCCCTGAAAAAAGTAAACCAATGCAAGGCGATAATTAATCCGGCGACCAAAAATTTGAGTATCATGGTTCGCGGAATTTTGATTCCGATTTTTTTGTATCGTATGTAAATAAATATAAAACCAACAGCAAAAAGCATTCGGTACCACACCAACGGCAATGCATCTAGAGTAATTAACCGACCTAAGATTGCGGTAAATCCCCAAATGAATACGATCAAATGAAGGTGTAAATAACTTTTTACATTATCGTTTAGCATTGCGAAGTAAATAGATCGCTAAGATACCGAAAACAAAATTAGGAACCCAAACAGCTATTATAGGTGGCGCTGCCGATTTTTCTGCTAACACTCCGAATACTTTATCCAAGAAGACAAAAGCAAAAGCCAAAATGATTCCGATGGCTAGGTTCATTCCCATTCCGCCTCGTCGTTTCATCGAAGAAACCGAAACGGCAATAATGGTCAAAATAAAAGCCGCAACTGGAATACTGAATTTTTTATACAACACGACCTTATAGCGGTTGATGTTGGTTGAACCTCTGGCTTTTTCTTTTTCTATAAAATCAATTAATTCATCGTAAGGCAACGTTTCTGCAATGTAGACAACTGGAGTTAAATCTTCTATCTCAAAATTAAAAACGGTGTCTTTCCTGTCTGCCATTTCGATAACGTCATTCAACTCGCCAATCTTCCTTTTTTTATAATAGTACATTATATACGTACTATCTTTTGCATTCCATTGTAATTGGTTTGCATTTATTTTATATACCAATTTATCTTTATCGAATTTTTCAAGTGAAAAATTAAATGCAATTTTAGATTCCGTGTTAAAATGACTGGCATAAATATATTCGCTTTCACTAATCTGACGGTAAACATCACTGTCATCACGAACTTCACTTCTTCCTCCACCAATCAAATACATGTATCGAAAATTTTTAAAGCCTTGAGACGCCTTGGGTACCAAAAAAATTCCCATCAATAAAGCAAAAATGGAGACAAATACCGCACCAATAATATACGGACGCAAAAAACGGGTAAACGAAATTCCCGAACTCAGTATGGCAATAATTTCAGTATTATTGGCCAACTTCGAAGTAAACCAAATAATGGACAGAAATAAAAATATAGGAAATAAGATGTTGGCAAAATAAATAGTAAAGTCTACATAATACAAAGCAATCTGCTTAAACGGTACTTTATTCTCAATCATTTTATTCACCTTTTCCGACACATCGATAACTATCCCAATTGGAATAAACATCAATAACATCACTGAGAAAGTGGTTAAATAGCGTTTTAATATGTATTTGTCAATTATTTTTAGCATCCTTTTAGTCTAAAGTCTAAAGTCTAAAGTCTAAAGTTCTTGAAAACAAATGCTTTCGACTTTTGACTTTCCAACTTTCTACTGTTTACAATCGTTGGCTCATCTGTTTTACCATTACATCTTTCCACTGACGGAAATCTCCCGCTAATATATGCTTTCTAGCTTCACGAACCAACCACATATAAAATCCTAAATTATGAATCGTCGCAATTTGCTTTCCTAAATATTCATTGGCGGCAAAAAGGTGACGCAAATACGCTTTGGTGTATTCTGTATCTACAAAAGTATGACCCATTTCATCTACAGGAGAAAAATCGGCTTCCCATTTTTTATTTTTAATATTGATGGTTCCGTGTGCCGTGAACAACATTCCATTACGGGCATTTCGTGTCGGCATTACGCAATCAAACATATCAATTCCGAGGGCAATATTTTCCAAAATATTAATCGGAGTTCCCACACCCATCAAATAACGCGGTTTATCTTCAGGAAGAATTTCACACACTACTTCGGTCATCGCGTACATTTCTTCGGCTGGTTCACCAACTGATAATCCGCCGATTGCATTTCCTTGTTGACCCGAATTGGCAATATATTCGGCCGATTGTTGACGTAAATCTTTGTACGTACTTCCTTGAACAATTGGAAAAAACGTTTGCTCAAATCCATATTTAAAAGGCAATTTATCCAAATGAGTAATGCAGCGATCCAACCAACGGTGCGTCATGTGCATACTGCGTTGCGCGTAACGGTAATCACAAGGATACGGCGTACATTCGTCAAATGCCATGATAATATCAGCACCAATGGTCCGCTGAATTTCCATTACGTTTTCAGGAGTAAAAACGTGGTACGAACCGTCGATGTGCGATTTAAACTTTACGCCTTCTTCCTTAATTTTTCGATTGGCGGAAAGCGAATACACTTGATATCCACCCGAATCGGTTAGAATATTTCTGTCCCAATTCATAAATTTATGCAAACCGCCAGCTTGTTCTAAAATGGCTGTCTGCGGACGCAAATACAAATGATAGGTATTTCCTAAAATAATATCGGGATTGATTTCTTCTTTCAACTCACGTTGGTGCACGCCTTTTACCGAAGCAACGGTTCCAACGGGCATAAAAATAGGTGTTTCAATTACGCCGTGATCGGTGGTTATTTTTCCTGCTCTGGCTTTGGAATTAGGGTCTTTCTGAAGTAAATCGAATTTCATTTTGTCGTTTATGGACGGCAAAGATAAATTATTTAGAATTTTGGCATTATCATTTAGGATTTTATTTAACAAATTTGAATTTAATGGCGAACTATTTGGGCGTGCCCCGTTGGGTCGTGCTATTCGCTCTATCTTTTGCTCCACTGCGTTCCACAAAAGGATGCCGCTGCTATCACTCACGCGCAGAGCAACTACGAAAATAAGCCTCAAAACAACTAAATCTCTGCTATAAAGTTCTTTCAAAAAACTCAACTTCAAACCACTTTTGTGGATTATTATCGATATAATTGAAAATGTTTTGATACGCTTTATCGCTTTTTATAATAGAATCATGAAAAGATCGATGCCAAGCAAAATCTTCAAAACCAGCATTGTGAATTTGATTAGAAGATGTTGTTTTCAATGCGCCCATTAAACTCGAAAGTGATTTTACTTTAATTTCGAATCCCTTAACTTTTTGGCTATCAATTTCTACTATCAAATGAAAATGATTAGGCATAACAACATAATTATGGATATCAACATAATTATATTGATTCATCAACCAATTAATCCTTTCTTCAACAATTAACCCATATTGATTTAATTCAACTCTTACGGACAGGTCTTGTACGGACAGGTCGCGACCTGTCCCTACTATTTTTCCTAAACAACACAAATTATTTTTGACACAATTTGTTACGAAATACAAATTATCTTTTGAATAATCAAATCCTTTCAATCTATTCGCTTTTCTTTTTTTCATGGCCTATAATTATTTAAATGGATTAAATAGTGTACGGACAGGTCGCGACCTGTCCCTACGAAATTACAAAAAACCCCTTTTATTTTGTTTAAAACCTTTAATAACTTGTTTTGAATACATTTGCCAACCTTTAAAATTACTGCTACTTTTGCGACATCAAATTTTTAACTACAAAAAATGTCCAACACACAACAACTAAACGACGTAACAACCCAAGTTCGAAGAGACATTCTTCGCATGGTTCATGCCGTAAATTCAGGTCATCCCGGAGGTTCTTTAGGATGTGCTGAATTCTTTGTTACACTTTATTTCAAAATTTTAAACCGTAAAGAAGGGTTTGATATGAACGGAATAGGCGAAGATCTTTTCTTCCTTTCCAACGGTCATATCTCACCTGTTTTTTACAGCGTTTTAGCTCGAAGCGGCTATTTTCCGGTAAGTGAATTAGCGACTTTCAGAAAACTAAATTCGAGGTTGCAAGGTCATCCAACGACACACGAAGGTTTACCCGGAATTCGTATGGCATCGGGTTCGTTAGGTCAAGGCTTATCTGTTGCAATCGGTGCAGCTCAAGCCAAAAAACTCAACAACGACAGCAACTTAATTTATTCCTTACACGGAGATGGCGAATTACAAGAAGGTCAAAATTGGGAAGCCATTATGTATGCTTCTGCCAAAAAAGTAGACAACCTTATTGCAACAGTGGATTTAAACGGAAAACAAATTGATGGTTCTACTGATGAAGTGTTAAACATGGGAAGTTTACGTGCCAAATTTGAAGCCTTTGATTGGGATGTTTTAGAAATTTTAGAAGGCAATAACATCGAGGCCATTTTAGCCGGAATGAACGAAGCCAAATCGAGAACTGGAAAAGGAAAACCAGTTTGTGTGTTATTGCATACCGAAATGGGTAACGGTGTTGATTATATGATGCACACGCACGCTTGGCACGGAAAAGCGCCAAATGACGAGCAATTGGCAAATGCATTGGCACAAAACTATAACGTTGGAGGCGAATTAGACTATTAAAACTATGAAAAAATATACCAATACAGGAAGTAAAGATACCCGTTCGGGATTTGGCGCAGGAATGACCGAACTCGGACAAAAAAATGAACGTGTGGTTGCCTTGTGCGCCGACTTAATCGGATCGTTAAAATTTGACGATTTCAAAAAAAATCACCCAGAGCGATTTTTCCAAATCGGAATAGCAGAAGCCAACATGATTGGAATTGCAGCTGGATTAACAATTGGTGGAAAAATTCCGTTTACGGGAACATTCGCTAATTTTTCAACCGGAAGAGTATACGATCAGATTCGTCAATCGGTTGCTTATTCCGATAAAAACGTAAAAATTTGTGCGTCGCATGCCGGATTAACTTTAGGCGAAGACGGTGCAACACACCAAATACTAGAAGACATCGGATTAATGAAAATGCTACCTGGAATGACGGTAATCAACACCTGCGATTACAATCAAACCAAAGCAGCTACCTTAGCTATTGCCGATTATCATGGTCCGGTTTATTTGCGCTTTGGTCGTCCGGTTGTGCCTAATTTTATGCCTGCCGACGAACCGTTTGTAATTGGAAAAGCCATTCTTTTAAACGAAGGAACTGATGTTACCATTATTGCAACAGGCCATTTGGTTTGGGAAGCATTACTTGCCGCTGAAGTATTAGAAGCAAAGGGAATTTCTGCTGAAGTCATTAATATCCATACAATTAAACCATTGGATGAAGAGGCGATTTTAAAATCGGTTGCCAAAACGGGTTGTGTGGTTACTGCAGAAGAACACAATGTTTTAGGTGGATTAGGAGAAAGTGTCGCTCGAACATTAGCGTTGAATCATCCAAAACCACAAGAATTTGTCGCAGTACAAGATTCGTTTGGTGAAAGCGGAACTCCAGAACAATTGATGGAAAAATACAAATTGAATAATCAAGCCATCATCGAAGCAGTTGAAAAAGTAGTGAAGAGAAAATAATTAATCAAAAATCTTCTATTAAAAAAAACGTTCGCAATTGCGAACGTTTTTTTTTAATTGTGACAAGAAGGATCCAAATGCCTTTTTTTCCCGTTTCCACCTGGGCAAGTAGGAATGGCATCAAACTCATAGTATTCGTTTGAAGTTCCGATTTTTCGCTCAGCTATAGTCAAAAAACCATCTCCATCATCATCAATATCTAAAAAGTCAACTGTTCCATCACCATCAGTATCGTCAAGAGGTTCATCTAATCGCAAATAACCATCACCGTTACCATCTTCCAAATAACTGAAAATTCCGTCTGCATCATGATCAATTCGCACTACTTCTAATAATTTCACAGTAAATACTAAAGGAGAATAAGCCGGAATATTAGTTCGTGGAACATTGTAATAGGCCAATCCGGATGGAATAAAAAGGGCACCTGCTCCGAAATCAAAATACGAAAGTGTTCCGTTTGTATTTGCAACATAAGTTCCTGTTTTGAACTTAGGAAATGCTTCACTCCAACCTCTGATAACTCCATTCAAATTGAAAAAATCTTGAGGTAAATAGTTTGTTTCAAATACAGAATCATCCAATAAATTACCTTTATAAGCAACTAAAACATTATCGTAATTGCAAGGTGCTTTGCTATTAGTACCCGAACCTTCACGTGTTTTTAGGTAGTACAGTTTATAGGTAATATTGTCTTTTTCTACTAAAACAAAACTGAGTGGATATTGAGTTTGATCCCAAATAGAAGTTTGCGAGCCACCATCTGGAATTGCTGTAAAGGTTATATTTTGATCATCAGGCTGACCTGGATTATTTATCACACTTTCAATGTAATGCGTTTGCAAATACGATTCGATGTCTGCTATATCAGTGGCATATTGTTCTGCATAATCTCGTAGAGGAACTACCTCGTCTTCATCTTTGTTACACGAAGTAATCAGTAAAGTGGCACTAAATAACAAAATCAAGTTAAAAAGTTTTTTCATAATAGTCTTAAAATTTGGCCGCAAGATACAATATTGATTTATTTTTGTAAACTATTTAACGTTGAATTTAGAAAATAATATGAGAGTAGACAAATACTTGTGGTGTGTCCGATATTACAAAACTAGGAATATGGTAACCGAGGCTTGCAAGAAGAATCACGTTACGGTAAACAACCAAGTAGCGAAAGCTTCGAGAGAGGTTTTTCCGAGTGATAAAATTACGTTTAGGAAAGATCAGATTACCTACATCATAACTGTTTTAGACATTCCGCTTAATCGTGTAGGTGCCAAATTAGTAGATATTTATAGAAAGGATGAAACACCTGCCGAATCATTTGCCCATTTAGAACTTTTAAAACTTTCTAAAGAACATTACCGGAAAACGGGTGATGGCCGACCAACCAAAAAAGACCGAAGAGATTTGGAAGGATTTGAATTTGAAACTACTAGCGATGATGAAACTGAATAGTTTATACTGGGAAGAACGATATGAAAAAAATGACATTGGTTGGGATTGTGGCACGATTACCACGCCTCTGAAGGAATATATTGACCAGCTAACTACTACTTCGTTAAAAATACTTATTCCAGGTGCGGGAAACGGACATGAATTTGAATACCTGATTCAAAAAGGATTTACCGATGTATATGTAGTAGATTACGCGTCAACACCGATTGAAAAACTCAAGCAAAGATTTCCACAACTATTGGAACACTATTTCATTCAAAGTGATTTTTTTGAAGTCGAGCATCAATACGATTTAATAATTGAGCAAACTTTTTTTTGTGCTTTGGATGTGGAACTCCGACAGAGATATGTGGAAAAAATGAGTTCTCTTTTGAAACCAAATGGTAAGATAATAGGCTTGTTGTTTCAGTTTCCACTAACTGAAGTTGGCCCGCCTTTTGGTGGTTCGCTACCCGAATACCGCAACCTATTTGAAAAGGATTTTCACTTGAAAAAATTGGAAACTGCATATAATTCGATCAAACCTCGAAAAGGAAACGAACTCTTTTTTATCTTTACCAAAAAATAAACGCGATGAGTCAGAATACTATACTTACCCACGAACAAATCAACCATATTGTTAAAAGAATAGCCTATCAAATTTATGAAACCTTCATCGATGAAGAATCGATAACAATGGCTGGAATTGCCTCCAATGGTTATGTTTTAGCAACAAAAATCGCGAAAGAAATTGAATTGATCTCTTCTATTAAAGTAACGCTGTGTGAAGTCAAAATGGACAAAAACAACCCCAATTCAACCGTAACAACCTCGATTCAGCCGGAAAAGTATCAAAATAAAGGATTGGTTTTAGTGGATGATGTACTCAATTCGGGCACAACGTTAATTTACGGAGTAAAACATTTCTTGGAAGTTCCGATTAGTAAATTTAAAACAGTTGTTTTAGTGGATAGAAATCATAAAAAATATCCCGTAAAAGCCGATTTCAAAGGGATTTCACTCTCAACTTCTTCCAAAGAACACGTTACAGTGGTTTTTGAAAATGACAGTTCGTACGCCTATTTAGAGTAGTGCTTTTATTTCTTCGACTAACTTTTCGAGGGATTTATCATCTACATCTAGAATATGACGGGCTTGATGATAAAAATAACTTCTTTCAAACAAATGTTTAGCGATAAATTCTTTCATTTCGCTTGGGTCCAATTGAGCCAATAAAGGTCGACTACTTCTTTCTTTTTCTAATCGATTACACAGCGTATCAATAGATGCTTTTAGATAAATTGAAACACAGTTATCGTGCTGGAGTAACTCATGATTGCCAAAATAGCATGGTGTCCCACCTCCGGTGCTTAAAACAAAAGATTCCTTTGAACTCATTTTATCTACAAAAATTTCATGTTCCAACTTTCTGAAATACAATTCTCCTTTTTGCGAAAAGATGGATTCAATGTTTAATTTGGCTTTTTTTTCAATTAAATCGTCCAATTCATAGCATAAATAATTGATTTTGTTTGCTAACAATTTCGCAATAACCGACTTTCCACTCCCCATATAACCCACCAAAATTACTTTCTGCATACTAATAAATCCTTATAAATTAAGACATTAAGAATGAATATCAAAAAAAGGTAAATTTAAAATAAAATACCTTTGAAAAATAAATAATAACGCCTTATATTTGCACCCGCATTCAAGAAATGAAAAACGACTCGATAGCTCAGTTGGTAGAGCACATCACTTTTAATGATGGGGTCCTGGGTTCGAGCCCCAGTCGGGTCACAAAAATGACTGAAATTTTCAAAATACTGAATGCAAAGACTCGATAGCTCAGTTGGTAGAGCACATCACTTTTAATGATGGGGTCCTGGGTTCGAGCCCCAGTCGGGTCACAAAAAGCGTTCGTTTTGCGAATGCTTTTTTTAATTAAGGCCACGTGGAGAAATTGGTAGACTTGCCATCTTGAGGGGGTGGTGCTGAAAGGCGTGTGGGTTCGAATCCCATCGTGGTCACATTTAAAGCCTATTTAATGGCTTTTACAAAGGTTTTAGTCAACATTTAGTCAACTTTAGTGATTAAATGTTGATTAAAACCTTTTTCTATTTTAATTTGTTTCTTCAATTAAATTATTTTTACAATTCAAAGTGATACTCTTCATAAAATATTTTTGTAATCAAAGTATTACTTTTAGTAAAAATCATTTATTTATGATATTTACTAGTTAGCTGTAATTTTTTATAAAACTTAAGAATATAACAATATGGTAACAACAATAAACATATTATTAACATCCTTAGGATTAATTGGAACTCTTTCCGCATTTGGAGGTAAAACGTGGTCTGAAGGAGATGAACCTATTCACAAGAGGATTACTAAACGGGGATATATCTCTTTAACTTGTTTAATTTTAGCATTTGGATTAGGTGTTTATAAAGAAATATCTAATAATAAAAATATTGATAATAAAAATAGCGAAATTTTACAACTTAAGGCTCAATTAAGTAGTTATAAGGATATTCTAAATCTAATTAAAAATGAATCACATAGACAACAACAAGTTGTTATGGGTCAATTTGTTAGTGTCGCAGGAAGATGGAATGCTCCAAATTTTTTATATCCAGGTTCAATCATAAAGTTTTATAATTTCGGAAGAAATGGTAATCTAATTATTCGATACGGAAATCCAAAATCAGGATATAAAGAAGATAGATTAAATATCAACAGACAAGGAGACGGAATACCATACGAAATTCCAATAGTAGGTAATTCTGGAGAAAGTTTTGAATGGTCACTTATAGGAAATTGGGAAGGAAAAGTTTTTGTTTTTTCAAGTCCTAGACAACGTGAACCTAATTGGAGTTGGACAGAAGAGGCTTCTGAAAATTAAAACTACAGCTAACAACTGTTAGCTGCTATTATTAGTCTTGCACTTGCGTTTCTGTCTTTGTGGAAAGTACTCAGATATTTTCAATTATATCTTTCTATGAAACTCATTTGTTTGTTTTGGTCAGTTCCAGCAGCGTTAACTGAAAACACACCACGTATGTTAACAGCTGTTTTTAAAAAAAGTCACTTGAATAATTTTATTACATCTAAAACATTTTATGAAAATATTTTTAAGTCACAGCAGTAAACACAAACCGCTTGTACGAGAATTGAAATCTTATCTACCAGAACATCTTAATTTATGGCTTGATGAGAAAGAACTATTAATTGGAGATGATATTACAACATCAATTCAGGAAACGATACAAGCTGAAATAGACTATGTCGTATTTTTTATAGATAATTACTCAATTAGTTCGGAATGGGTGAATAAAGAAATCATTTGGGCACTTGATAAAGAAGAACAACTTAAAAGAAAGTTTATTTTGCCATTAGTTCTTGAAAAAGATGCTTGGGACAAACTTTCTCATGAGCAAATTAAAGGACGCAAGTACATCCTTTTGTCTGATTATTCAGAATCTTCAGTAAAAAACGTTGCTAGCGAACTAATAACAGAGTTATTTGCATGGCTAAGTCGAGATTTAAATAAAAAAGAGGAAAAATCTGAACCGTCAACATCTTCACTCTCCTTTTTGGAAGATGCAGATCAATTGATTGCTAAATTGGCAGATAAAATTCGACTTTTAGTATACCCATATAGAAAGTCATCACCATTAAAATTGGATAAATTATTACAAATTTTAAAATCTCATGGTTTATTAAATGATATTAATGACCATTCTCAATTTATTAAACTAATTAATCGTCTTCAACAACAAGGATTCTTAGCGGGATTGATTTGCGATGGTGAAGTTATTTATGTTATTCAAGAACACTACGCTTGGAAAACATCCTTCTATACAGAAACAAAAAAAAGGTTAGCAAAAAAAGCAGTAGAACTTATTAATTCGGGAAGTACAATAGCTCTAGATGCCGGATCAACAACTTTCGAAATTGCCAAGCAAATTTGTCAAGAGATAAGGTTTAAAAAGCTACAAAATTTAAGAATCATTACAAATTCAATTCCTGCTGCCAATGAATTATTATCTTTCGCTAGTGAACTAGGCTTAGAAGATAATAATAATTATTTAAAAGTTTATATTACAGGTGGAAGAGTTCGTCCAAATTCTTTAGCTGTAGTTACAGATGAACATTTTTTAGAAACAAATGGTGTAACTGATTTTGAATTGTTTTTAAAGGGAATGGGCGGTGCTGATATAAGTTTTGTAGGTGCAAATGGAATCTTTGACAATAAAGGATTTGCTGTTCATAATGAATATGAAATTAAGGCAAAACAAGAATTATTGAAGAATAGTTTACGCAAAATTATAGTTGTAGACCCATCAAAATTTTTCATTAAAGAAGATAGGATGTTTGCATCCTTTGATGACAAATTCTCAATTCTGACATACAAAGAAGACCATGAGGAAGAAATAAACTATATTTCTGATTTAATAAGTGAAAAAGGCATTGATTTAATTTTTGCTTAATTATTTCAAAGCTATAAAGTGACTATCAAACATTGTTTTTTTCTCCCGCTAGCGCGAGCATCCTGCTCGTGCTCTCAAGCAGATAGTGCGGATCTCTAATCCTTGCTCGCTGTCCCATGTCTGCAAAGTCTCAAATCAGAGAATATAAACTGTAACCAAAAATTTTCTTCTAGTTTATAAATCAGTAAGGACAAATACCCATTTGTAGTTATTTGTAAAATATTTGGCGATCTTGCTTTTGTCTACATATACCTTGTTTAAAAAAATGCAACAATAGAATTAGTTTCAATTTCAAAAATTAGGGTGTTTTTCCTGTATAGTATCAATTTGATTTCATTTAATTTTACTAAAGGATTCAGATTAGGATTAATCTGGAGCATGAAAATTTTAGCCCCCTATCGTTAATCAAATTTGCAGGTCAACTAGTAGTAATCTGATTTCATGCGAAAACTACTGTAAGCAAGTCAATACACACTTGAAAACCTAACCAAATAACTTTTAGTTTCTATTTATGATTAAATTGACTTTAAAATAGTCGTATTTTAATAGTAAGAGTTTCTTTATTTAAAAAATTGTCAAGTAGTTCTGAACACATAGTGGAAGCCGAAAAACTATACTGTTTTCTAATAAGTAAGAGTAGGCATAATTTTTAATACAATAAAAATGGAGAAAGTAACAGGAAAACAAGTTGCAGCAATGATCGAATCAGGTAATGTATCTTTATCTGATGATAGGATGTACATCCTAAGCAAAGACACTAATGAAAAACTCGCAAAAAGAATAAAAAGCGAAGATGGTGTAGATTATTTCAAGGCTTATGGCGACGAACATCTTACTAGAGCAGGTGGCGAGGGTAAAGTAGAAGTGTGTGTAGAGTGGGAATGGGATGAAAATCTAAAAATTAAGATCTGCGTAAGTTGGAGTTCATAATAAGCTCTGATTTTTTTTCTAAAAAGCATTGGAATCTCGTACTTCCGATGCTTTTTCGTTTACTTTAGTATACAAGCCTGATATCTTTTGAACAAAAAAAACCAAATGATTGCGAGAAATTGACTTTATACTTCAAGTGATTATTTCTCTTTCCTGTCTAATCAACAATTTTGGTTGGGACTTGAAATTTATATTTTATTCTTTCTAAACACGGCTTAGGCAGTGGCCTTTATAACCCCGCTCCAGCCCGAAATGAAATTCGACGAAATTAATCGCTTACAATTGGGGTTATTCAGTTGGAAATGACGTTATCATATATAGCCCTTAACCTATTAGAGATTAGTATGGAAATATAATTTATCAACTATGGCGTGTAATGGGCTATGTTGTGAGAATTTAAAAACTACAACCAACAATTGTATTCAACTATTGCTGAGCTTAGGGCTTCTATATTCGTTTGCATGAAAAATATGCTGGTGACTTTCACTCTATCTTTCAAAGAAATTTTGTAGGTTTGTTTTGGTCAGTGCTAACTGCAGTATGTCGAGTGATAAATTAAAGCGGCGAGCATTCAACACTTAAAATATAATTTGAACATTAAATTGTAAATTTTTATGAACTACGATAACACCAATATTATCAACAGAACTTTTGACTTCTCACCATTATATAGAGAAGCAACTATTTTAATCCCGTTAAAAGGTTTAACATCTTTTAAGGAGGTGGAATTTACATTTTATACAAGGCCGAGTTATTTGTTATCTGGTTCGGTGCAGAATTTTGGTGGTGCAGAAGACTTAAATTTTTACATAAATGGATTTAATTTAACTGCAGGATTAAAAAAGATACTTATTACTCGTTTAAAAAAATTGAGTGTCGAGAAATTATCTGAACAATATTTATTTGGCGCTAAAACTTATTGCGATTATATTAATTCGTTTGATTTCCTTGATGAGCAATACAAAAATGAATACCAAGTTGCGAAATCATATATTTCAAATATTGATATTAGTTCTGCTTTTGAAAAAATAGGGAATAGAAAAATTGGCATAGGTGGCAATTTACATCTTGTGAATTTTTTATTTCGATATATAGATATTGAGCCTATTTCATTTAGTGAGATTATTGCAGAAAGCGGAATTAATTCAAAAGAAGTCTATAAAAATAACAACATAATTATTCAAATTTCTCAAGGGATAAGTCCAACTTTAAACGCCTTTGACCCTACAAAGTTCATTCCTACTGGTTCCATCGAACTCAATCTTTTTGTAAAGACTGAAAATCCTCTTGAAAAACCAATTAAAGATATTTTTAGCAGATTAACATTACTTCAAAAGCAATTGGAAATGCAAAGGACAAATTATTTAAACCCTTTAAGTGACATAACAAATAAAGTTGAAAATGATTTGAACTTTGCCTCTGATAGAATTTTAAAAGAGCTATCTCAGATTACAGAAAACATCAATGAAATAAAATGATGGAATCACTCTTGAAAGATATAGAAAATTTGATGTTAGCGATTGAGCTTAGCTGCTCTGAAATGGGGGGTAAAGAATTACAAATGTTATCAAGTTTTCAAAGGATTGAAAATGCAATAAATGAATCGGGCAATGCTCTCTCGTCCGTAAATATGAGCGTAAAGGAGTTAAATGTTACTTTTTTACCTCTTTATTTTGATTCTGATTTACAAGTATCTAAAAAATATATTGAGAAAGTATTTAATACTAACGTAGCAATAAATCTTGAAATCAATTATGGTAATTACAAGTTGTTAATGCAAAGGTTGACAAATTTTAACTGTACATTTATAGAAAACACTCTTCACGTAGAATCGAAATGGAAATTAGTAAATTCAATCAATGAACAATCAACAGAATATATACTGAAACTATACTTAAAATTCTACTCGAAAAACTCAATCATTAATGTATATCTGGTTCGCTCACCTTCATTTCTTGATCTAAATCTTAATGAAGTTAATCCCTTTAAATCATTACCAATAGTAGAGAGATTTGAAATTCTAGAAGAGACACACAACACCTTTAAGGAATTTATAGGAAAACTTAATTTTGAAATACCTCCTTATCAAATAGATGATCAAGAGGTCCCTTTTGCCGCAAAAGAATTTTTGTTAGATAATTCATTGATGATTTACAGTAGAGGTTTAACTCGCAATCGTACGAGATATATCCTTGACTTAAAACGGAATAGTAATAATTATGACTTTGTAGCAGGTATTCGAAAAGAACATATAAATGCGATTATATCGAAAATTGTACAAGCTAGGGATGCCTCACTCATTAATATTAAATTCCTACATGGAAAAATTGAGATTGAGTCTTATGGCTCAAAGTCTGAATCATTTTGGCACATTTCTGTTAAAGGCAAAGTATGGATGGGACACAATATTTATTTAAGTATTGACTATGGGAGCTTGAAATATACAGCAAGTTGGAGTTTTTGGAGATATAAAATAAAAGCAGAATTATGCTGGCCTATATGTGGTAAGGTTATAAATGAGGCTGAAAAAGAAATAACAAAAGCAATAAATTCTCGTAAAACATTTAATGGTCAGATCACCTCCTCTTTTGGATCAAACGCTAGATGTCGTGTAGTACCGGATGGATTAACATTTTACTTTAATAAATAATATGGAAAAAGAAGTATTTACTTGGAAAATGAGTGCAGAACAACATAAGAGTTCAATATATGCGCTCAGAGATGAAATAGTTTATCATTATGAAGAACAAAAGCCATTCAGCATAGTAACTTTAATGAGTCTACTACCCTTAAATACTGATAATATTGAACTAATATTATCAAGGGGTGACATTGATATCAATGGTAATGATTTTTCTAACATAGGGAATGAATTATGGATTGAGTTTTATGATGAAGTGCTAGGTAATTATTATGCAACTCTGCCCGCTAACTGGTTAGGGAAATTATCTATTAACGACGAAATTATTGAAATCGAATTTCAAGATGGAATACTTCTTGAAATTCCTGAAATTGCAAATCTTGGTGTTGATAGGTCTTCGTTCCAAAAATTAGTTAAAATAAAATCTACGAAGAATACCACAATAAGCGTCCTAATTGATAATGAAACGGATAATAAAATAACGTGGATAGATGCTGTACTGGAGAAAAACACTTTAACAAGTGACTATTATCCTGATGAAAAACTAAAATCACTCGAAATTTTTGATACATCAAGTAATGGTTGTGGAAATGACCCTGATGATCCCAATTGGTATGTTTACGAAAGGATAAGGGATGGTATTTGTGTAGTACATTATGGTCAAGTGATTACAGGAGGTTCTATTGCATACATATACAGATATGGTCCAACTACTCAAAGAGACTGCGAAACTTATGCCTCCCAAAATTGTAATTACAATCTAAAATGACGCTAAAAAATAGGATTAAGATATCATATTCATTAGCGATTTTAGGAGGTGCAACGGGTGGAATAATACTGTCTTACTTACATTTTGAAGCAGGGAATTACTTCTTGGGAACGTTGCAATTTATTATTTGGGGCACTTGTTTGTTTTTTGGATCAAAAACAAGGGATTACCTTCGAAAATATATCGGTAATCACAATTTAAGAATTGCTCCATCATGGAGCAATTCGTTAATACTATGTATAATATCAACTTTCATAATGTTTAAACTGTCAAAAATAGACAACCTAAATAACTGGATCTATTTTGTATTGTCAATAAACATTGCCTACTTGGGAGCTAAGGTTAAATGTTATATAAATAGATGTTGCAATGTGCATTTTGAAAATCGTAAGCTTTACTTTCTAAAATCGGTTCGCTTGCCATTGTTTGAAATCTACTGCACAACTATAATTATATTTATGAGTGCATTATTATTAATATTTGGAGACTACATTAATTATCCTTTAACAATATTTATTTTCCTTTTGCATATTATTTTAAGATGGTATTGTTCATTACTACGTTTTGCAAGGAGAAAGCTATATTCATTTTTATTTGACTATACAATTCTAGTACCAGTATTAGTATTTATAAGTGTTATAAATATTAATTAGTTAAATAAATGTATAGGGTTACTTTTAAACTCGATATTATGCAATTACATAACTTTACTTTTTATATTTAATTGAGAATGCTGACAATATATGATCAAATTATGAAGCTAATAACCATTAAAAATAAACTATGAAAATTACAGAACTAATAGAAAGTGATCTTTTATATCGAGATATAGAAATTAGAATTGAAAATATAAAAAGGAAAAAAAATATGTATCTTATTCTTTTTCGAAGTTCAAAAGTAATTACTTTTTCTGCAGGTGCCATGATTACTATCTTAACAGGTTTAAATATAACCGATAATACAATCACATACAATCCTGGAAATTTTATTTTAATTATCAGCGCCTCAATTACATTACTTGCGGCAATAGAAGGATTATTTGATTTTAAAGATAAAGGCAAAAACAATGATATTATTTTATTTGATTTACGAAGATTAAGAGATCGAATTTGTTTTGATTTTGTAAAAGGTCCTGAAATATATAACGAACAAAAACAGAAACATTTTGAAGATTACCAAAAAATTTTGGAATCACAAAAATCTTACCTTGAGAGTTCAGGTGGCGAAGAATAACAATTACCAATTTCAGTTTGCGGGAATTGTTGGCCATGCTCTAGCAATTTTTCACCTCGTGGAGAATACACAAAATCATTGTCAACAACAACTTTAAAAAAAATAGTGCCGATTTGATTTGTCCTGTGCTCAACCACTACGCAAAGTATTGATTTATCCCAAAAAGACTTGGCAAATGCTTTGGATATATCTCGCCTAACGATTGTAAAGCTGGAAAACGGTAAAAATGTAAACATCGATACACTACTAAAAATAGCCAATCACTTCGATGGCTTACAAACCATCTATCAACTGATCAAACAAGACATCGATAAAAATAACCGGAGCTCATTATATTAACCATGGCAACAAACAAACTTATAGATATTGAATTATTTGGTGTTGAAATTGGAAAGTTAGGCTAAGACATCGACCAATTACTTTGTTCGTTTCAATACAACCCTAAATTTTAATTCATAATTGTTTAGCTCGCTTTCCCCTAAATCAAGGTGCAGGCGTTAAACTAAAAATAGGGTGTTTTTCCTCTTTTTTAACATCCTTCTTTTTTTTAAATTTGAATTCTAATCTTAGAACGTTTACCATAAACAACACTAATCCAATTACTTATATTTTTTACTCGCCCAATTCAAAAACAATCCTGAAACACCGCATGCTGAAATGAGTCGATTTTTTGTCAAATCGTTCCTGAAGTAGAATAACATTATTCATTGATGATATACCTCTAATTTTAGGTTGATCTCAGAATTTATCTAAAAATTTAGTGCAAAATGAAATCAAATACAGATTCAATAGGAATGAAAATTTTATCACAAATACTAAGAAGAATCAGTAAAAAAACACTACTGATAGTATATGGGTCATTTGTACTCATATTGATTTCGAGTTGCAGTCGAACGGGTATATATTCAGTCATCGTTAGTAATCCAGGCATTCAACACGAGCAAAATGTTTTAAACGATTTAGGTAATCCTTACCAAAAGAAAAAAATAGTATTTCCTAGTTCTGTGGTTTTAATGAGCGATGATGAAAAAGCAAAGTGGATGAACCTTCTCAACCAATATAACTCACACACGATCGATACTGTTGTAAAAATTGGATTAACTAAGACTCCCGGACTAATTGAAGTAAAAATACCCGCTTGTGGAAAAAAAGGAATAGCAATTGTTGCGCTCAAATCGGTGAACGCTAAAAGAAAAGGAAGAGAAATTGAGGTTGAAATTCAATATGTATGTAAAAAAGATAATCCCGAAGCTGATTGGGATAGTGCCAATATGTTTTGGAGTTTAACACCATTATACAAAATTGATGTACAAGATGATTGTAACAATTGTGATGATGGATTCCAGTCGATAGAATTTCAATTCATTTCAGAAAAAAAGAATCCAGTTCTTCGCAGTGTTCTAATTATTTGTGCCAAAGAATAGTACAAGCTTTTTTCAATTAAATAATCAAAAATTATGATTACGCCAGTTTCCATAAACGAATTAAGTACTTGGCATCAAACAGGTCCATTTCCCATTTCAAAATTGTGGATCATTAAACAAAAGGGAACTAAAGGGTATGAGCTGCACAATAAAAGTGTTTTAGAAATTCAGGAGCTATTAAAACAATGCGAGGAAACTAGTGAACGATTCCGCGGAATTGGGTCCTTGTGGTCACTCAACGATATCGCATTCAATCGTGGGTGGATTCTGGAAAACACCGATATGGACATGCGGCTTGCTATTATCAAAGGCAACATGCATCAAGAGAGCAAAGTTTTACACAGCAACCTTGTTTTTACGCAATGTGGCACAACCGTTAACCAACTCACTTCCTATCTAGAAGATCGGGGTAAATCACTAAAAGTTAGTGGAGGAAGTAACGGACAAACCATTGTGGGCGCAGTATCAACCGGAGTGCATGGCGGAGCTTTTGATTACCAATGTTTTTCCGACTATATAAAGGGAATGCATCTGATCATCGGACCACAAAATGAAGATAGAGTATACTTAGAACGAGCATCAGAGCCAACTCTTAATGATGATTTTGCTCAAATTCTCAACAGTCGTATCATTCGAGATGATGCACTTTTTAATGCAGCTCTAGTTGGATTGGGGTCATTCGGGTTTATTGCCGGAGTGGTTTTAGAAGTAGAAGATCTGTACTCTCTAAAACGCTATGTTAGACAAATAGAATATGATGACGCCCTTCTACTATCACAAACTCTTGATTTTGAAAACGCTGATTTTAAAATAGAAGAAGAAATTGATTCAGACAATAAACCAATTCGTCCGTATCATTTTAAAACGTACATTAATCAATACACTAAAGATTACGTGGCCGAGGTAGTGTACAAAATTCCATTTCAACAAACGATATATCCAGAAGTTGAAATAGCAACACAATTACATCCCGACCTATTCCATCTTATGCGGTGGGCACTTGAAAAAAGTGACATGAA
>JAGORP010000104.1 GCA_018062725.1 Flavobacterium sp. | reverse complement strand
TTCGCAGATTGTGGGAATATTTGGAATGTCTTAGACAGCGAAACCGATGAAACAAAAATTTTTTCAGGAATAAAATCATTGGAAAGTCTTGCTCTCGGAACGGGTATTGGTTTTCGATATGATTTTAGTTTCTTTGTAGCGCGTCTCGATTTAGGATTTAAAACCTATAATCCTGCTTTAGACCCAAGTAAACGTTGGCTAAAAGAAATGGCTTTAAATAAATCGGTTTTAAATATTGGTATAAACTATCCGTTCTAAAAGTAAATTTGTAATTTTGTCCTCTTAAAAAAATCAACCAAATGGCACACAACATAAAACCAGGAGTTGCAACTGG
This sequence comes from Flavobacterium sp., assembly GCA_018062725.1. The sequence goes on along the minus strand of JAGORP010000104.1, from coordinate 6,904 downwards.
CGACCAAGTTCAAGAGATTTTTAATTATGCAAAGCAAAAAGGTTTTGCATTACCTGCTGTAAATGTAGTAGGATCAAGCACTATTAATGGTGTTTTAGAAACCGCAGCTAAATTAAACGCCCCTGTTATTATTCAGTTTTCTAACGGAGGAGCACAATTTAATGCCGGAAAAGGTTTATCTAACGAAAATGAAAAATCGGCGATCGCTGGAGCAATTGCAGGAGCCAAACACATACATACTTTAGCAGAAGCCTACGGTGCTACCGTTATTTTACACACCGACCATTGTGCTAAAAAATTATTACCTTGGATAGATGGTTTATTGGAAGCTTCTGAAAAGCATTTTGCCGAAACTGGAAAGCCATTGTATTCTTCACATATGATCGATTTATCTGAAGAACCTATCGAAGAAAACATTGAAATTTGCAAAATATATTTAGCCCGAATGAGCAAAATGGGCATGACTTTGGAAATTGAATTAGGAATCACTGGTGGTGAAGAAGATGGTGTAGACAATAGTGATGTAGATAGCTCAAAACTTTACACACAACCTGAAGAAGTAGCGTATGCCTATGAGGAATTAATGAAAATTTCGCCTCGATTTACGATTGCAGCTGCCTTTGGAAATGTGCACGGTGTATACAAACCAGGAAATGTAAAATTAACTCCGAAAATCTTGAAAAATTCGCAAGATTTTGTTCAAAATAAATTTAACACTAGTGCAAACCCAGTAGATTTCGTTTTCCACGGAGGTTCTGGTTCTACTTTAGAAGAAATTAGAGAAGCCATTTCGTATGGAGTGATCAAAATGAATATTGACACCGATTTACAGTTTGCCTTTACCGAAGGTATTCGCGATTATATGACTTCCAAAATTGAGTATTTAAGAACTCAAATCGGAAGTCCTGATGGTGCTGATTCACCAAACAAAAAACATTACGACCCAAGAAAATGGGTTCGTGAAGGAGAAGTTACTTTTAACAAAAGATTAGAACAGGCATTTGCCGATTTGAATAACGTAAACACATTATAATTAACAATTGATAATTGATAAGTATTAATTGTCAATTATTCATTATCCATTAAAATTATGGCTTGGTTTAAAAGAAAAGAAAAAGGAATTACTACTGCTACCGAAGATAAAATGGATGTACCTAAAGGTTTATGGTACAAATCTCCAACGGGAAAAATAGTAGATGCAGAAGAATTAGCTAAAAATTTATGGGTTAGCCCAGAAGATGATTTTCATGTAAGAATTGGCAGTAAAGAATATTTTGAAATATTGTTTGATGACAATCAGTTTACAGAATTAGATGCCAACATGACCGCTAAGGATCCGTTAGGATTTGAAGACACGAAGAAATATTCTGATCGTTTAGTAGATGCAATCGGCAAAACCAAACTAAAGGATGCCGTTCGTACTGCCGTTGGAAAATCGAAAGGAAAAGACTTAGTAGTTTGCTGTATGGACTTCGCTTTTATTGGAGGTTCTATGGGAGCTGTGGTAGGTGAAAAAATTGCTCGAGGCATTGATTATTCTATCAAAAACAATGTTCCGTTTGTCATGATTTCAAAATCCGGAGGGGCTCGTATGATGGAAGCCGCTTACTCGTTAATGCAATTAGCCAAAACCTCGGCAAAATTAGCACAATTGGCAGAAGCTAAAATTCCGTACATTTCATTATGTACCGATCCAACAACAGGAGGAACCACTGCTTCTTATGCCATGCTAGGAGACATCAATATCGCTGAACCAGGAGCGTTAATTGGATTTGCTGGACCTCGTGTGGTAAAAGACACGACTGGAAAAGATTTACCGGAAGGTTTCCAAACGGCAGAATTCGTGTTAGACCATGGTTTCCTTGATTTTATCTCTCATAGAAAAGAGTTGAAAAACAAAATCAATTTGTACCTTGATTTAATTCTGAATCAAGAAATAAGATAAAAATTGAAATCCCGTCTGTTAAAACAAGACGGGATTTTTTTATAGTTATGAGATTGCTTCGTTCCTCGTAATGACTACATACCGCTACGAATTGCTTCCACTGGATCTAATCTGGAAGCCATAAAGGCAGGTATTATTCCTGCAATTAAACCAACACCTAAAGACAAGCCAAAACCCCACAAAACATTAGTCAAACCAAGCACGAAATCAAACTCCAAAATATTTGTTAGTATTAGTGATAAGCCCCAAACCAAACATATCCCAATAAAACCACCAATAAAACACAAAAAGATAGCTTCGAACAAAAACTGAAGCAAAATAAATTTGTTTTTGGCTCCTAATGATTTCTGAATTCCAATCAAATTCGTTCGCTCTTTTACCGAAACAAACATAATATTGGCAATACCAAATCCGCCAACTAAAAATGAAAAAAAGGCAATAGCAACCCCAACCCAACTTACTATATTCAATATGCTATCCAACTTATCCGCAAATCCAGAAAGTACATTCATGAAAAAATTATTCACTTCACTAACCTTCATCCCTCTAAAGCTTCTCAATTTCAATGTTAATTCATTTTTAAAAGCGTTGATATCAACATCCTCAACAGGTTTGATTAATATAACTGGCATAAGTTTGTCATTGTTATCACCATACAATCGACGCATAAAATTGACCGGAAAATAAACCGTAGTATCGTCTTCTTCTCCAAAAATACCGGCTCCAACCTTCTTCAACACTCCGATCACGGTAAACTTTTGCCCATACAATCGCACTTGTTTTCCAATAGGATTACTTCCATCAAACAAATTTTTGACAATATCATGCCCCAAAACAATCAATGGTTTTCCAGAATTGGATTCCGATTCGTTAAAAAAACGCCCTTCCTTGAAAGCCAACGACTGAATGTCTTCTAACTCATACGTAACCGGTACAACACTAACAGAACTGACTGTTTTCCCTTCATATTTAATGCTTTCTCGTTGCGCAAATAACTGAAAACACATAGCGTCCAAATTGTTAAGCGATTTACTCAAATACTCATACTCCTGGTAGGTCACATTTGGAAATTGCTCCACTTTCCAATCTGGAATATCACTGGGCCCAAAAGAGTACTTGAATAAAAAAATGGAGTTTTTATCCAAAGTGCTTAAATCTTTTTTTATTTTTCTATCTAAGGAATCTACGGCAGCCAACACTGCTATAATTGAAAAAATACCAATTGTGACACCCAGTAACGACAACAATGTACGCAGTTTATTATTTCGCAATGCATTAATTGCAAAACCAAAACTCTCCTTAAGTAAGCGTAAATAGATCATCATTTTTAAAGCCTTTTAAGGTTAGTATCGCATTTAAATCTTTTGTTACAGTTAAAAAAGCAAAATTTAGATTGTTTCCTTCCCTACAATGCCCTATTTTTGTACCACAAATTACAACAACACAATGAACACTACAAAATCTATTAAATCGGCACTAATTTCTGTGTTCGATAAAACTGGGCTTGAACCCATCGTGCGTGAACTTCACAAGCAAAATGTAACATTTTATTCTACTGGCGGTACCGAAGAATTTATCTTAAATCTTGGTATTCCTGTCGTTCCAGTTGAAGACGTTACTGATTACCCTTCTATTTTAGGCGGAAGAGTAAAAACCCTACATCCGAAAGTTTTTGGAGGTATTTTGAATCGTCAGGATAACCCACAAGATATCCTTCAAATGAAAGAATATGAAATTCCTCAAATTGATGTTGTAATTGTCGATTTGTACCCATTTGAAAAAACAGTAGCTTCAGGAGCTAGTGATGCCGATATTATTGAAAAAATTGATATTGGTGGCATTTCCTTAATTCGTGCTGCAGCCAAAAATTTCAAAGACACCGTAATTGTGCCTTCGGTTAACGAATACCCATTGTTTTTAGAAATTATTTCAGCGCAAAACGGAGCAACCACTTTAGAACAAAGAACTACTTTTGCTGCAAAAGCATTTAATGTTTCATCACATTACGACTCCGCTATTTTTAATTATTTTAACAAAAATCACGAAGAGGCGGTTTTAAAAATCAGTGAAACCAAATGTGATATCCTTCGTTATGGTGAAAACCCCCACCAAAAAGGATTTTTCTTTGGTGATTTCGAAAAAATGTTTGACAAACTACACGGTAAAGAATTATCATACAACAATTTACTTGATGTAGATGCTGCGGTGAATTTGATGAGTGAATTTAAAAATGACAATCCTACTTTTGCTATTTTAAAACACAATAACGCATGTGGTATTGCCACACGCAAAACCATGAAAGAAGCCTATCTTGATGCCTTGGCTGGAGATCCTACTTCTGCATTTGGAGGCGTTTTAATTGCCAATGGTAATATTGACTTGGCTACTGCAGAAGAAATCAATAAATTATTTTGTGAAGTTATCATTGCGCCAAGTTACGACAGTAGTGCTTTGGCCATTTTAGAAGAAAAGAAAAACAGAATTATATTAGTTCAAAAAGAAGTCGAACTTTCCAAAACATCAGTAAGAACTTGTTTAAATGGTGTTTTAGTCCAAGATAAAGATCTAATTACTGATACGGCAGCCATTTTAAAAACAGCTACCAATATTGCACCTACTTCACAAGAAACAGAGGATTTACTTTTTGCTTCCAAAATTTGCAAGCATACCAAATCGAATACGATTGTTTTGGCTAAAAACGGACAATTATTAGCGTCTGGAACCGGACAAACATCACGCGTAGATGCCTTACGTCATGCGATTGAAAAAGCAAATTCTTTTCAATTTGATTTAAAGGGATCGGTTATGGCGAGTGATGCTTTTTTCCCTTTCCCAGATTGTGTTGAAATTGCGAAAAATGCTGGAATCACAGCAGTTATTCAACCTGGAGGTTCTATAAAAGACGAGTTAAGTATCGCCTATTGCAACGAAAATAACGTAGCCATGGTGTTTACTGGAATCCGTCATTTCAAGCATTAAAAAAAATAAAAAACAATTTAATTTCCAAACGCAGCAATTCTTTTTGATTTGCTGCGTTTTTATTTTGAATTAAACCAAATTATTTTTATACTTTTGCGTTTAAAATTGTCTACTTTAAATAAATAAACCCTTACAGAAAATATGGGATTTTTTGATTTCATGACCGAGGACATCGCGATTGACCTTGGAACCGCAAATACGTTAATTATTCACAACGATAAAGTTGTTATAGATAGTCCTTCTATTGTAGCTCGCGACCGCATTACTGGTAAAATTATTGCCGTAGGAAAGGAAGCGAATATGATGCAGGGAAAAACTCACGAAAACATTAAAACAATACGTCCGTTGAAAGATGGAGTTATTGCTGATTTTGACGCTTCGGAGCAAATGATAAAAATGCTTATCCGAAGTATTCCTGCTTTACAAAAACGTTTATTCACCCCTGCTTTACGTATGGTTATTTGTATTCCTTCTGGCATTACAGAGGTGGAGATGCGTGCGGTAAAAGAATCTGCGGAACGTGTAAACGGAAAAGAAGTGTACTTAATTCACGAACCAATGGCCGCTTCTATCGGTATTGGTATCGATATTATGCAACCGAAAGGAAACATGATTGTTGATATAGGTGGTGGTACTACCGAAATTGCCGTAATTGCTTTAGGTGGAATTGTGTGCGACAAATCGGTTAAAATTGCGGGTGACGTTTTTACCAACGACATCATTTATTACATGCGTACGCAACACAATTTATTCGTTGGGGAAACGACTGCCGAAAAAATTAAAATTGAAATCGGTGCTGCCATTGAAGATTTAGATGCAGCTCCAGAAGATATGTCGGTTCAAGGACGCGACTTGTTAACAGGCAAACCAAAACAAGTAGAAGTTTCCTCAAGAGAAATTGCTAAGGCTTTGGATAAATCGATTCAGCGTATTGAAGATGCGATTATGGAAACTTTATCACAAACACCACCAGAATTAGCAGCCGATATTTACAATACCGGAATTTATCTTGCTGGTGGAGGTTCAATGTTACGAGGTTTGGACAAACGTATTTCTCAAAAAACAGATTTACCCGTTTTTATTGCCGAAGATCCATTAAGAGCAGTTGTTCGCGGAACCGGTATGGCACTTAAAAACTTAAACAAATACAGAAGCATATTAATTAAATAACAAATCCCAAATCCTAAATTTCAATTTAAAAATCGACACTGATTTTCTTGGAGTTTGGAATTTTAATTTTGAAGATTTAAAAATTTTAATTTTTACTTAATGCAGCAAATATTTAATTTTATACTTAAAAACAGCTATAGATTGCTGTTTTTGCTGCTTTTGATAACTTCATTAGTATTAACCATACAATCCCATTCCTATCACAGAAGTCAGATGGTCAATTCGACTAATGCCATCAGTGGTTCTGTATATAGCGAGATTAATGAAGTGAACACTTATTTTAGCTTAGAAGAACAAAATGAAAAATTAGCGAAAGAAAATGCTTACTTAAAAAAACTGCTGTATAACAAAAAAGACAGTACCTCAACGCTACCAAAAGATTCTGTAAAAGCATATGATAAAATTGATGTAATTCAATCAAGAGTCATCAATAATTCCTACAATAGAACCGAAAATTATTTAACCATCGATGCAGGCGCCATCAAAGGAATAAAACCAGATATGGGAGTAGTAAGTAATCAAGGTATCGTTGGGGTAATCGAAAAAGTATCCCCAAGATATGCGACCATTATTAGTGTTTTAAATATTAAATCGAAAATAAACGCCAAAGTAAAACGTACCAATCATTTTGGTTCTATGATCTGGAATGCTAAAAATGCTGGCTATCTTCAGTTGAGAGAAATCCCAAGATTGGCTTCGGTTAAAAAAGGAGACACCATTGTAACGGGTGGCCGTTCTACCATTTTCCCTGAAAATATTCCAGTCGGAATAATTGACAAAATTTACATCGACACAGAAACCAACTATTAC
>JAGORP010000103.1 GCA_018062725.1 Flavobacterium sp. | reverse complement strand
ACCTTGGTGTGACATCTTTGTATTTTGGGAATAACCAGATTTGAAGTAATTTGGTTTGTTGGTCGTGATTTGGATTAAACTCACTGTGTTGAATTCCGGTGCCAGCACTCATGACTTGTACATCGCCAGTTTTTATCGTTGCAGCATTTCCCATACTATCTTTATGCGCTAAATCGCCTTCAAGTGGAATGGTAATGATTTCCATATTATCGTGTGGATGGGTGCCAAAACCCATACCGGCAGCAACAGTATCATCATTTAAAACACGAAGTACCCCAAAATTAACGCGTTCCGGATTGTACCAACTCGCAAAACTAAAACTATGATAGGCATTTAACCATCCATGATTGGCATGGCCTCGACTTTCTGCTTTGTGAAGGGTATATTGACTCATGATTTTAAGGTATTAAAGTAAATTGTTTGACTAAAAACTTGCCGTTTTTTATAGTTCCTGAGACTTTAGCATTACGAATGGCATTACAAAAGCCGTCTTTGGCATGTGAATCACCGTGATCATCTATAGTAGTTCCTACCAGATAGTATGCTTTATTTTCAAACCGAATTGCTAAATCACAACCTTTGTCTTGTAAGCCAAATTGACACTGCCCGCAGGAAGCTTCTACAATTTGATTCCTAATTTGTTTCTTTTTTTCTTGAGCATTGATGTTAAGAGTTCCTAACGTCAGTAGTATGAATAGTATTTTTTTCATGTTTAATATTATTTAAGTCACATCTTCTGGGACCACACTTTAATCTTCTTGGGGCACATGAAATGATAAGAAGTAGCATTACAAAAATGGGTATAACTTTTTTCATATGCTAATTTAAAAATTGTAGGGTAGCAAAGCGCAAATAATTTGTTAAGATTAAAATTATAAAAAATTTAAATTTTCTCCTGGTGCCATTTCTACAGGGAATTCGTTGGCTCTAAATAATCGTGCAGTCAACGTTCCTCGAACAATTACATCATTGTTATAAACCTCAAGCCAGCTTCCTTCTCGAAGACCTACCACTGGAATTGTGCTTTGTTTGTGAAATTCATTTATTCGCGTTTCTCTCGTTTCTCCCATGTGAGTAGAACCTTCTATAGGATCCAGATAATGCGGATTTAAATTAAAACGTATCAATCCCATAGCATTAAAGTTTGGAGGTAAAACGATTGGCATGTCATTAGTGTTGTTAATAGTCATTCCGCCAATATTGCTACCCGCACTTGTGCCCAAGTAAGGCGTGCCATTTTCAATTACTTCTTTGAGCAGTTCAATTACTTTGTTTTCATATAATTTTGAAATCAGAAGAAACGTATTGCCACCACCCGTAAAGATGGCTTCAGCATTTTTTATAGCTTCAGCTGGGTGATCAAATTCGTGAATTCCTGAAACGGTAATATTTATTTTAGTAAATGCTTCCCCAACCTTGGCCGTATAATCCTCATAAGAAATACCACCTGGTTGTGCATACGGAATAAAGAGTATGTTTTTCACACCCGCAAAATGAGTTGCTAATGTTGGAAGTAAATAATCTAAATAACTTCCGTTGTAAAGGGTTGAAGTACTGGCAAGAAGGACTTTTTTCATAGTTTGGTTTTCTAAAAGTCAAAGATATTCAGAATTAACAAATATTTACCAATCTGTTAATAGCATTTTAGCATTACTCAAGACTATTTTTACCATTCAATTTGAGATATGAAGAATTTTTTGTTTTTCTTTTTAGTGGTTGTGCAACCTCTATTTTCCCAGTCGGTACTAAACGGAAAAATAATTTCCGATGATGCTCCTTTAGATTCGGTGTTAATTGTCAATACTGCTACAAAAAAACATACCTATGCTCTAAAAAACGGAATTTTCTCCATCGAAGCGAACTTGAATGATGAATTAGTTATTGCTTCTCCGAAAATAGAAGGATTACAGATTAAATTGAATTCAAATTCGTTTAAAATGAATCCGTTAATCATTGTAGTTAAAGTAAAACCTTTTGAATTAGAAGAAGTAAAAGTGAGTCATATTACAGCAAAATCGTTGGGAATAATTGATAAAAATGTGAAAGAATACACCCCCGCAGAAAGGAAATTATATACGGCAAACGGAGGTCGAAAAAACCTTTATGGAACCAATACTCGTGTCTCTGTTGATGGAATTTTAAATGGAATTTCAGGGCGGTCTGCCATGTTGGAAAAAGTAGTAGAAATTGAAAAGTTTGAGTCGAATTCCGAAAAAATGATATATTTACTCACGGAAGATTTTTTTCTAACCACATTAAGAATTTCAAAAGAAAGCCTAAAAGGGTTTTTGGTGTATACCTCTGAAAATTTAGGAATTGCAAAATTATTGACAGATAAAAATATTGCCGCCTTAAAACTACGATTAGTAGAAATGGCATTCCAATTCAAAGAAATGAAGCATGAATAAAATTCTGTTTTTTCTGTTGTGCATTCAAAGTGTTTTCTCTCAAACGCTTTTGAAAGGTAAAGTTATTGCCGACGGGAATTCTGACGGGATTATGGTGGTTAATTATACCGCAAAAAAAACTACAGTGACTCAAAATGGTGGTTTTTTTCAAATCGAAGCCAGTGTAAATGACCGATTGGTCGTTACTTCTAATGCTATTCAAGGTGTCGAAATAAAACTAGACAGTTACTCCTTTAAAAAAGAAATGCTGTACATTAAAGTACAATCGAAAGCAAATCAATTGGAAGAAGTGTATGTAAAATCAATTACAGCAAAATCATTGGGTATCGTTTCTAAAGACATAAAAACATACACGCCAGCCGAAAGAAAATTACGAACCGCCGGACAACTCAAATGGTACAGTCCGTTGCTAATTCCGGTTGGAGGTATGAGCGTTGATGCCGTACTTAACCAAATTAGCGGGCGAACCACAATGCTAAAAAAAGAACTTCAAGTAGAGCGTAAAGAAAAGCAATTGGAAAAATTAGAAGCAATGTTTGATGAGCCTTTTTATATCGAAAAGTTAAAACTTCCGAAGGAATATATTAAAGGATTTCAATTGTATTGTATCGATTTTCCCAAATTGATGGAAGCGGTCAAGGCAAATAACAGGTTTTTGGCTGTATTTTTGATAGGAGAAATAGCAACAGCGTATAAAACGCTACTTTTGTCAGATAACAATCAAAATCAAAAATGAAAAAGCATATAAAAATAGCATGTCTAACCCTTTTACTTGTTGGGTTTTCTTCTTTTTCAATACATAAATTTTATGTATCAATTTACCAAATCAACTTCGTTCCCGAAAAGAAAATGCTTCAAATTACCTCTCGAATATTTGTTGACGATTTAAACAAAGCCCTTTCCGAAAAATACAAAAGCAAAGTAAATTTAGGAGAAAAAGAAGAATCTGTTCAGGATGTCGAATGGATGAAAAAATATATTTCCGAAAATTTTAAAATAGCAATCAACGGTAAGCCAAAAACAATTCATTTTGCAAACAAAGAAATGGAAGGAAACGTGTTAATTTGTTACTATAATGTCAAAGAGATTACTAAAATAAAAACCATGGAAATTTTTAATGCGGTCTTGTTGGATTTTAATGAAGAACAACAAAACATCGTACACACGAATGTTTCGGGAAATAAAAAGAGTTTTCTTTTTTCAGGTGCAAATGCAAAAGGTTTGTTAAAAAACTAAAAAAAATATATTCTCCCGTTTAATTTTTTAAATTTATCGCTCAAATTTAGTCTTATTATATTCTGTTATGAAGAATTTAAAGCTTTTACTGATCGTCTTTTCAGTCTCAGGAGTTGTTTTTGCACAAGATGCGGCACAACAAAAAACAAAACAAGAAGGTCATGGCGACACAAGTAAGTTTCGTCAAATGTATGATTTGATGGCGACGCCTAATATGTACCGCACGGCTTCGGGAGCTCCTGGTCCTGAATATTATCAGCAAAGAGCCGATTACAAAATGGACATAGAATTGGACGATAAAAATGCACGATTGTATGGTGTAGAAACCATCACTTATACTAACAATGCCAAAGAATCGCTAGATTATTTATGGGTACAGTTAGACCAAAATCATTTTGCAAAGACATCTAAAACACCATTAGTTCGAAGTGAAAAAATTGATCCAGCCATGAGTGCTAGAGCTTTTTCTCGCACTTATATGGAAGAAAAATTTGACGGCGGTTTTAAAATCGATTATGTGCAAGATGCATTAGGTGCTCCGGTTTCGTATACCGTTAATGAAACAATGATGCGTATCAATCTTAAAGCTCCATTAGCCTACGGTCAAAAATTTACCTTCAAAATAAAATGGTGGTACAATATTGGAAATTACATGGTAGACGGAGGAAGAAGTGGTTACGAGCAATTTAAAGATGGAAACCGTTTGTATGTGTTAGCTCAGTTTTTCCCAAGAATGGCAGTATATAATGACGTTGAAGGTTGGCAAAACATGCAATTTTGGGGCCAAGGTGAGTTTGCCTTACCTTTTGGAAACTATGAAGTAAATATTACAGTTCCTGCCGACCATCTTATGGAAGCCACTGGAAGTTTACAAAATAGAGCAGAAGTGATTTCACCAGCTCAATTACAACGCTATTTATTAGCCGAAAAAACGTTTGACAAGCCCGTTGTTATCGCAACACAAGCGGAAGCCATAGAAAGAGAAAAAACAATTTCTGATAAAAAGAAAACTTGGCGTTTTAAAGCCGAAAATGTGCGTGATTTCGGAATTTCTACCTCTAGAAAATTTATTTGGGATGCAATGGCTGTTCAATTGGGAGGTAAAACGGTTATGGCAACTTCGGTTTATCCTAAAGAAGGAAATCCACTTTGGGAACAATATTCAACCAGAGCTGTAGCGCATACGTTAAAAAGTTATTCAAGTCATACCTTCGATTACCCTTATCCAAAAGCGGTTTCGGTAAATGCTCAGGATCAAGGTATGGAATACCCAATGATTTGCTGGAACTTTGGCCGTCCTGATGAAAACGGAGTAACTTCCGACCGAACAAAATACGGGATGTTAGGAGTAATTATTCATGAAGTAGGGCACAACTTTTTTCCTATGATTGTCAATTCTGATGAACGTCAATGGACCTGGATGGACGAAGGTTTAAATACTTTTATGGAATATTTAGCAGAAATTGAATGGGAAGCCACATTTCCTGTAGATAGAGGGCCTGCGAAATTGATTGTGCCTTATATGAGTGGTGATCAAAACTGGATTGAACCCATTATGTCTAATTCTGAAGTTATCAAACAATTCGGAAATAATGCTTACGGAAAACCTGCCGCTGGATTGAATATTTTACGCGAAACCATCATGGGACGTGAATTATTTGATCACGCTTTTAAAACCTACGCGAATCGTTGGAAATTTAAACATCCAACACCGGAAGATTTCTTTAGAACAATGGAAGATGCTTCGGGCGTTGATTTAGATTGGTTTTGGAGAGGTTGGTTTTATACTACTGATTTTACTGATATCGGGATAAAAGAAGTAAAACAATTTTATGTATCCAATGATGAACCGTCTAATTTTAAAGCACAAGAAACAAACAGACGTAATCGTTTCAGAAATACTGGTCCAAAAGTATATATGGTTGACGGGGCAAGCACCGATTTTAAACCTGAAATGAATACAAGTTTTGATGCAAAATCAGTTAAGACTTTAGACGAGTATGTGACATCCGAATTTAACGAAGAAGAAAGAGCGAAATTAGTCGCACCAAAGTATTTTTATCAAGTTACTTTTGATAAACCAGGCGGATTAGTAATGCCACTTATCGTGGAAATTACCTTCGAAGACGGCACCACCGAAAACCATAAGTTTCCAGCGCAAATTTGGCTTAAAAATGACAAAGAAGTGTCCAGAACGTTTGCGACTCAAAAAGTGATTAAAAAAATAAAAGTAGATCCAAAAGAAGAAACGGCCGATATCGATGTGACCAATAACGCTTGGCCAAAAGAAGAATCAAAATCAAAGTTTGAATAAACGATTTATTTATAAAAGGATTAACTAAAAGTTCAATTTAAACAAAGGTGCATTTTTGTACCTTTGTTTTTTAATTTAAAAAGGAATAACAATGTTTGGAATTGGTGGAGGCGAATTAATTTTAATCATCTTTATTGCATTAATGTTATTTGGATCAGACAAGATTCCAGATATTGCTCGCGCTTTAGGAAAAGGGATGGCACAACTTAAAAATGCTACCAACGAAATTAAATCGGAAATTCAAAATAGTGCAAATACTCCTGAAATAACGAATCTTACCGATAATTTTTCAAAAGAGGTAGATGCTATTAAAGAAAGTATTAAAGGTAGAATCACGCAAGATATGCCTACTGAGAATCCTTTAGATATTACTTCCGAAATCAACGAAGTGAAAGAAAATTTCGATGATTTAACCGGACCTATAAAACGTCAGCTATAATGTTAGAAAAACTGATTCAATTAGATAAAAATGTATTCGTTTTTCTAAACGGATTAGGGTCTGAGAATTTCGATGCTCTTTGGCTCTTCATAACCAAACAACTGCATCTAACTCCTTTTTTTATTGTTATCCTTTATTTGGTTTATAAGAAATTAGACAATTGGAAAAACTTTCTCTTAGTAATAGTGAGTCTTGCGCTATTAATAACCGTTACCGATCAGTTCACAAACCTGATTAAAGATACTTTTCAACGATTACGTCCCTGTAATGATCCACAAATAAGCAGAATTATTAGAATCGTAAAGTATAGCGATACCTTTAGTTTTTTCTCCGGTCATGCCGCCAATTCAATGGCCAGTACCATGTTTGTTTTTATGATTTTAAGAAAGCAGCATACGTATGCCTTTTTGCTTTTTTTATTCCCATTGATATTTGCCTATAGCCGAATTTACTTAGGATTGCATTTCCCAGGTGATATTCTTACGGGTTATTTGGTTGGAGGTACTTTTGGGTTTATTTTTTATAATTTGTATCAAAAAGTAGTAGAGAAATATTTTTCAGAGTTATAAAACACGACTCACTGTCAAGCCATCACGTATCGGAAGTAACACGGTTTCAACTCTTGGATCTTCTTTGATCATTTTATTGTATTCCAATAAAATTTGCGTGCTTTTGTCGTTGATTTTTACTTCTTCCAACACTTTTCCGCTCCATAATACATTGTCAGATAAAATGATCCCACCTGGATTCATCAGTGGAACAATCATGTTGAAGTAGTTGATGTAATTTTCTTTATCGGCATCAATAAAAACCAAGTCAAATTTTTTATTTAAGGTCGGAATAATGTCTAACGCATCTCCCAAATGCGCATGAATTTGTTTGGCCCAAGGTGATTGATCAAAATATTTTCGTTGAAAATCAACCAATTCTTCTTTAATGTCAATGGTGTCAAGT
>JAGORP010000014.1 GCA_018062725.1 Flavobacterium sp. | reverse complement strand
GATTTAGTCCTTCTAAAGAAAGTCCAAGAGTGATGTAGCAATCGTAAATAAGTCGGGTATCACTTCCTTTTATGGCTGATTTTTATATTTTTACTACTGCTGTTTCGGCTCCGGAAAAATCTTTCTCATAAAATAAAATATTCGCTTTATACAATCCTATCCTATCGGTTGTAGCACCCACTTGTTTGTTGTGCTGATACATTTTTTCGGCTTTCGTATAATAATAATACGCGCTATCATTTTTGAAATGGATGTAATAATAATTGCCTAAAAAATTTAAACTTTTCGAAATACTTATTGTGTCATTTTTTTCAATTGACATAGCATTCACTTCTTTACATACCTCAAAATACTTGTCATATTTCTCAAGGTTGTAAAAACCCCCTGCCAATTGAAAATAAAGCGCCCTTTTTAGCGAATCATTTTCTCGATCTTGAAGAATATGATAGGCTCGATTAATGCTTTTTAATCGTTCATTTCTTGGTATTTTTACATCATACACATTCGAAAAAAGCGATTCAACATAATCTTCTGAATACACTAACTCCCTATCTTTCTCTTCTTTACAAGAAACGAAAACTAAAAAAAACAGTATACCACAAAATAAGTTTTTCACAAATCAATATTCAAAAGTTAAATAATTCAAATCTACTGATTTTATACTGATTTATAACAGTGAATTAGTGATTTGTAGTAAAAATACTACCTAGGGATTTGCGCTGGAATTGGAGGATCAATATCCGTATCTGTTGTTGTAGTATACTCCGATTGATTTGTTTGTTGATCGTTGTGATTCATTTCCTCTATAGCACATGATACTGGTGATCCAAGTAAAGCTAAAAAACTGATGGCCAAATAAAAAGTTTTCATAATTTTGAATTTTAAGTTTATATTATTTTTTTGAATTTGCTAGTTATTAAAAACGATTTCCTATAAATTTTTAGTACTTCTGTTTCTTATAATTTTTTCAAAATTATAACCGTTAATTCGATAAATTTTACGGTTTTTCCGCATATTTTGTTAAATGTTTCGGTTGTCAAAGGCCACAATTTGTGGGTTATTTTAATGTTCTAATTACAGTTATTCTATGTCAAAAACTTTTGTTGTCGGAGATATTCATGGTGGATTAAAGGCGCTCATTCAAGTCTTAGAAAAAGCAAAAGTGACTCCAAAAGACACCTTGATTTTCCTTGGAGATTATGTAGATGGATGGAGCGAATCTCCACAAGTACTCGATTTTTTTATCAGCCTCAGTCAAACCCAAAATTGTATTTTCTTACGAGGTAATCACGATGAACTTGTCTTACACTGGCTACAAAACAAACATGATAACCCAATGTGGTATGAACATGGTGGGGAATCGACTGTAAAAGCCTACCAAATGGTCTCTGAAGAAACCATACAAAAGCACATTGAATTTCTACTATCTCTAAAAAATTATCACTTAGACGAAAAAAACAGGTTGTTTATTCATGCCGGATTTACAAATCTAAAAGGGGTTACTTATGAACACTTTCCAAGACTTTTATATTGGGATAGAACTCTTTGGGAAATGGTTCTGGCGTTAGATTCTACTCTTTCAACCGATTCTGTATTTTACCCCAGACGACTCAAATTATACCATGAAATATATATAGGCCACACTCCGGTAACGCAAATCGATCAAACGACACCAACCAATAAAGCCAACGTTTGGAATATAGACACCGGAGCAGCTTTTAAAGGACCCCTTACGATTTTGGATATCGACAGTAAAATGTTTTGGCAAAGTGAGCCTGTATATTTATTGTATCCTGAGGAAATAGGCCGAAATTAGATCTATCTTACTATATTTGTGATGATTTTTAAACTAACAATCATGAACAAAAAAATTTTAATGCTTTTATGTGTTTTTTCAGCTTTTATAGCCACCGCACAAGAAGCATATTCGGGCAAGGGAGATATTAAATTTCAAGTGGGCGCTAATTTTCAAAAGGGAGGAACTGGAATTATATCGACTGTAGATTTTGGACTAGGAGAAAACATGTCATACGGATTTTCAGCGTCTTATTTGTTGGGCGTTTCTAATCTTCTTGGTTTAAAACCAAAATTTGAAGACAGAGCCGATTTCAGAGCGCGCTTTAATGCCAACTTAGGAAAAGTAATCAATATTGATGAAAAATTAGATTTTTATCCAGGTTTAGAAGTGGGTTTACGAAATTTCGGAGGTCATGTTGGTGCTCGTTATTTCTTTTCTGAAGGATTTGGCTTGTATACAGAAGCGGGTTTTCCCATTGCAAAATACGACACCACACCAGGTATTTTCGGACATTTAAACAATCAGTTTAATGTTAGTTTAGGAATGTCATTTAATTTATAGTCATGAGTGTAGTTACAGAAAAAAGATTAAAAGATAGAAGTGGTTCAGTATGCGAAATAAGTGGTAGCGATGAAAATTTAGTCGTTTATCTAGTTGCGCCCAAAACAGAGGCAATTCCCGAAAACTGTATATTGATTACAAAATCACTAAAGGAACAAATCGAAAATAAAGAATTGATGAATCCTAATGACTGGAGGGGCTTATCCGACAGCATGTGGAACGAAAACCTACCTGTACAAATTGTATCTTGGCGTATGTTGGCTAGATTAAAAAACCATGACTTACTGGACATGATGTATCTAGACGATGAAGCATTGGAGTGGGCAAAAGCTACCGGAGAAGACGAAGATGAAGAAGGCAAAATTATTCACAAAGACTCTAACGGAAATATACTCCTTGATGGAGACTCGGTAGTTTTAATAAAAGATCTTGATGTTAAAGGGGCAACTTTCACTGCAAAACGTGGTGCAGCTGTACACAACATTAAACTGGTTTGGGATAATGCAGAACAAATTGAAGGTCGAGTAGAAGGACAACATATCGTGATTTTGACCCAATATGTAAAGAAAACCAAATAATCTAACGATTAATACCAAAAAAAGGCTCTAGAATTTAGAGCCTTTTTTTATCAATATAACCCAAAAATTAATTAATAATAATTTTTTTAGTTGAACTTCCAGCAACCGTAATGACTTTGACGATGTAAGTACTATTAGATAAATTTTTAACCGGCACTTTTACAGCACTTCCGGAAGTATTTTCAATATCTGATTTTTGAACTTGTTGCCCAAGCAAATTGAAAATTTGAACTTCTTTTAATTTATCATTTGTATCATTAAAAATTAGAATTGAATGATCTGTTTTCGAATAGGAAATTAACAACTCTTGGGCCAGTAAGTCCGAATTCGTTTCAATTGCAGAGGAATCTCTAAATCGAATCGAAAATCGATTGGCATATTCCCCAGCATTTACTTGCATTACAAATTCATTTTTTCTTAAGTTGTGACTTTCTCTTCTAACTTCATCAAACACATAAACTTCTTTGGAGTCATCAATATTTTCAAGTGCTACGATTTTAATAGTTATTTTACCTTCGTTGTTTGTCTTGAACGTAAACGGAATTATTTGCTCTTTGTTAAAGTTGGAAAGCCCTTGAATAATTAACTTATTCCCTGCTAAATTCCAATACATGTCTTCATTTTTAACATCAATCATCGGAGCATCAAATCCCAAATCAAAATTACTACTTGCATTTACATCTGTTCCTACAAGCAACTGACGATTTATTCCGGATGGGGAAATGAATTGAAGTCTAATTTTTTCACGTGAATCTTTTTCGTCAGTCAAAATTGGATTATCAGTTCGGAAGAAAAGCGAATTACCGCTTGCTTCTGTACAGAAAACGCGTTGACTATTATTAAAGTTAATTACCCCTCCTGTAATTGGCGACAACCCTGGATTGTTACTTGTTAAAGCGGGATCGTTTATCGATTTAATAAAAAACCCTTGTGCCACGGGGATAAATCTTTTCGGAACTTTGGTTCCGGAAGCACCAGTATTTGCAGTCAACGGACTATTAGAAACCGCTACCACACCACCCATTAATGAGTAAGTTCCATAACCGCCTTCATATTCCGAAAGGATATGACTATTTCCGCCAAAGTGATCATAAAAGTACAATACCCCACTAAATTTGTTGGTTGCTGCAA
Organism: Flavobacterium sp.; assembly: GCA_018062725.1. The sequence continues at coordinate 25,526 of JAGORP010000014.1, read as the reverse complement.
ATCCGCCGTCTTTAATATTATCTCTAATAAATTTATCGGCATCTAATGCTGAGGGATAAGGATTACCTATTAAATACGTTTGATTGACTCCAAGCGTAAGATTGATATCACCATTATTTGGTTTACCAACAAAAGTATAATTTTGTTGTACTGTGTTGGCAACCGTACCATCGCAACCTTTCATGATAAAACCTTCTCCAACCGTTAAATTTTGAGTATTGGCAATAGGAATCCAGCTCCAATAATCTGGTGCCGCTGAAGCGTATTTATACAACCATCTGTTGCTTATTTTTATAGGATTTGTTGCTGCTCCATCCGCAAAGTAAGGCCCTGACCCAAAATTGATATTGGTCATAGCGAATGGATTTGTAGTAACATCGGTTCCATCTTTTAAATTTCCTAATAAAGCATAATTCACATTATCATTACTTACTGGCGATGACCAATAATTATAATGGAAACTACTTTTTTTACCTTGTTGGTCTCTGTATAATTTTCCGGTACCTGAGGCGGGATTTGGAGTGTTACCCAACTGTACTAACTGGGCTTCGTCTGTTAATCTTAAATCGCCACTTTGTAAAGTCAAATGATTTGCTACTGTTAATCGGAAATTATTAGGAAGAATCACCCCTTTAGCCCCACCAGAAGTATTTAAACTTAAATTATAAAAGTTTTCGTATAATTTAATTCCAGAATTGATCAACTGGACTTGATTTAATGTTGACCCTTTTAGAACTACCGTAGCATCTCCAGGATTAAAGGTGCCACTATTTTTCCAATCTTTCCCAATATTTAATACTGAACTATTTGTCATGGTTAACGAGGCAGTTGTTCCAATAGTGATGTCTCGTGCATTTGCTATTCCGCCGTTCGCCACAGCTCTAGCGGAAGCCACATTAATAACTGGCATATTAGGTTGGCCATTTGGAATGACTACATCGGTTGTAATCGTTGGTGGATTTGGTCCTCCTCCGGCCCAGTTCATACAATCAAACCAATCGGTCCCAACCAGACCTGTCCACAAACCTGGAGTTCCATTCAAAACAGTTACAACGCCATTATTGGTAATATCAGAAGATATAGAACTACATTTAGCATCCGAAACAGATGTTATGGTGTAAGTGGTATTGTTTACCAAATTGGGTGTATTCAAAATGTAAGGATTGCTGTTTATTCCTGAAACCGTAGTAATTGTGGTGCCATCAGTATACATAATTTTCCAAGGAGGTGTTCCGGTTAAACTTACACTAAAAGTTGCTGAAGTACTATTACAAACTGTTTGTGATGGCCCTAAACTAGCTGTTGGTCTTGGATTTACATTCACAGTAACATAAGTTGTTCCGACAGAACCAGAACTTTGACAAGTGGTTGTTCCGTTTATTAAAAATGTAGATCTAACACCATATACCGTAGTAACCGATGGAGAAACAGTATAGCTATTTCCTGTGGCAATTACATTATTAGAAGCATCCACCCATTGTGTAGTGATATTTACGGGAACATCTGGAATCAAAATATTATCAATGGCCCATGAACTAGCTCCTACACCATGATAATTAAAACGAATGCGTAAACTTGGTTGTCCAATGAACGAATTTAAATTAATGCTTTGTAATGTAAATGCATTATAAGGTGTTCTGGTACTGGCACCGTTAAATTGTGTTAGTACAGTAGTATAGGTTGCACCACCATTAGTAGACAATTCTACTTTAACCCAAGCACCTGCCAATAAATTAAAAGCATGATTGAATTGTAAATTTGCAGTTGACAATCCCAAGGTACTAAAAACCGGTGTTTCTAAAACCGAATTAAAATTCCCATTAGCTATAGCGAACTTTCCAGTTGCTGTATAGGTTGTCCCTGAATAGGTTCCTCCATTCGTTGCGCTCAGCTGAAAGGGTCCTGGATCGGTATTACTAGAACCTGCATTTAAACAGTTTGGACAGCCATCAGCCAACCAACCTGGAGGATTTGAAATATTAAAAGAACCACCGGTCGCTAAATTTTGACTGGTTGCATAACCACTTTGTGAGGTTAGTACAGAAGAGCCTCCGTTACAGATTGTTGCTGGAGCTGCAAATACTGGACTCGGTTTAATATTAGGAATTACGTTTACTAATACACTCGAGGATCGCACTGTAGGGCATAATGCTCCGTTTTGAACTACAGCTCTAAAAATAGTAGTAATTGTTAATCCAGAATAATTATAAGTGGTTAATCCTGCTGAACCTGGTATAGTAGACCAAGTGATTCCTCCATCGGTGGATCGTTCCCAATTTAAAACAGCACCTGATTGACCATTCAAATTTAAGGTTCCATTTGGACTACTGTAACAAACAGTCGTCGGATTTAAACCTGAAGTATCACTTACAGTACCTCCTACCGCAAGAGACTGTACCTGTATATTCCCATTTAATGAAGCCGCAGGCCCACAACCTCCTGATGTTGTTACAGTAAAATTGAAGGTCCCTGCTACACTTGGCGTTCCGCTGATTGTAAAAACACCCGCAGCGTAGTTGCTCACAAGCCCCGCAGGCAATACACTTACAGAAGCTCCCGTAGCATTTCCTACACTATAGCTTATAGTTGTAATTGGAGTGTTGATACACACTGTTTGATTATTGTTGGCCGTTAACAAACTAAGAGAAGGTAAGGCGTTAACGGAAACCGTAACTGTATCTGTTAGAGTTGTAGAACAAGCTGGGACAGCCGTGTAAGACAACACATTATACGTAGTAGTACCACTGGGTGATACGGTAAAATTAATGTTGTTCCCGTCGCCTATAATTGGTAAACCAATATTGTTGTTTGAGGCATCCCGTAACTGATAAGCAACTAGATTTTCACTGTTGTAGAGTGTGATTGTGGTAGATTGTCCTATACAAATTGACACATCGTTTGATACTGCTTTTTGAATAGAACAATCTTGTCCGTATCCAATTTGTGTCAAAAATAACATTACTAATAAAAGTCGAATTTGTTTCATACTCAAAATATTTAGTTAACAATTTGGAATTTTATTTTCCGTGTAAACAACTTGTTACAGTTGAACTCCTTGTTAATTCGCTTTGTAATGGTGCAAAACGAAATAAATACTTTGGGTAAATTTGTTTTTGGTAATTAAAATTAGTTATAAAATTTGTGCGAAAATTTTTTAATCCTTGTTTTTCGATGAGTTGAAATTATAATCCAATAAACGGAAATCATTAGATTAAATACCCCATTAATATTAATGACAAAAAAAGCGCTACATCTCTGTAGCGCTTTTTAATTCTATGTGTTTGATTTTACAAATCAAATTTTATTCCTTGTGCTAAAGGCAATTGGTCTGAATAATTCACTGTATTCGTTTGTCTTCTCATGTATACTTTCCAAGCATCTGAACCCGACTCGCGACCACCACCAGTTTCTTTTTCGCCACCGAAAGCACCACCAATTTCAGCACCAGAAGTTCCGATGTTTACGTTAGCGATTCCACAGTCAGAACCTGCGAATGATAAGAATTTTTCTGCTTCTTTCATGCTATTTGTCATAATTGAAGAAGATAAACCTTGCGCTACCCCATTTTGTTTTTCAATTGCATTTTCTACTTCGCCTTCATATTTCATTAAATATAAAATAGGAGCAAACGTTTCGTGTTGTACAATTTCGAAATGATTTTCCGCTTCAATGATAGCAGGTTTTACATAACATCCCGATTCGTAACCTTCACCAGATAGAACACCACCATCCACTAATACTTTTCCACCTTCTGCTTTTGCTTTTTCAATGGCTGCTAAGTAAGTGTTAACTGCATCTGTATCAATAAGTGGACCCACGTGGTTTTTCTCATCTAATGGATTTCCAATTTTAATTTGTCCATAAGCACCAACAATCGCATCACGAACAGTATCGTAAACCGATTCATGGATGATTAAACGACGAGTAGAGGTACATCTTTGTCCAGCTGTACCTACTGCTCCGAAAACTGCTCCAGGAACCACTACTTTTAAATCGGCAGTTGGAGTGATGATAATGGCATTGTTACCTCCTAATTCTAATAAAGATTTTCCGAAACGCTCAGCTACTTTAGCTCCAACGATTCTACCCATTCTTGTAGAACCTGTTGCAGAAACTAATGGAATTCTTGTGTCGGCAGTCATCATTTCCCCTACTTTGTAATCTCCGTTTACAATACAAGAAATTCCTTCAGGTAAATTGTTTGCTTTTAAGATCTCCGCAATGATGTTTTGACATGCAACAGAACATAAAGGTGCTTTTTCAGAAGCTTTCCACACACAAACGTCACCACAAATCCAAGCTAAAGCCGTGTTCCAAGCCCAAACTGCTACTGGGAAGTTGAAGGCAGAAATGATTCCAACAATTCCTATTGGATGCCATTGCTCACGCATCACATGACCTGGACGCTCCGATGGAATTACTTGTCCGTTTAATTGGCGAGATAAACCTACTGCGAAGTCACAGATGTCTATCATTTCTTGCACTTCACCGTAACCTTCCTGTAACGATTTCCCCATTTCGTAAGAAACTAATTTTCCTAGGGGTTCTTTTAATTCTCTTAATTTATTTCCAAACTGGCGTACAATTTCACCACGTTGAGGAGCAGGCATCGCTCTGAAAACTTTGAAAGCCTCTTCCGCACTTTTAATTACTTTTTCGTAGTCTGCTGCAGTTGTTGTTTTTACTTTACCGATTAATTGACCATCAACTGGTGAGTAACTTTCAATAATTTCTCCTGATGAAAAACTATTGGAACCTGTTGAAGTTCCATCATTAATTTCTTTAATCCCTAATGCTTTTAATGCTTCGGTCATTCCGAATTGTTGAGCTATTGTTGACATTGTAACTTTTTTTTCTTGTTTTGTTATATTTTGTGCAAATGTATGTTTTTTTTCGAATATTTAGCCCTGATTGAAGCGATAGCTTTTTGAAATAAATAGTTTGCAATTGTGGTGGTTACAAAGCGATAACAAGAGCTCTTGTAACCACCTACAATTGTTGCTATTTATGAAAAAACTAAAGTGTAAAGCAGGAAATTGCTACTTCATAAATCTTGGATCGGTTTGCATTACTGTACCACATTTAGTGCAGGTTCTTTTTTCTTCAGAGGTATAGAAGTCCTTAAAATGCTGAAGAAAATCTTTTTCAATATCGTTTAACCCGAAATAAACTTCATGCAATTTATGATTGCAATTGTCGCAAAACCAAAGCAGACCGTCTTTTCCTTCGGTTCTTTTTCGTTCTATGACCAACCCTATAGAACCTTCGGTACGATTGGGTGAATGCGGTACTTTGGCAGGATGCAAATACAGGTCACCTGCGGAAAGTTTCATTGCTTTTTTCTTGCCTTCTTCTTGAATATAGACTGTGATTTCTCCTTCCAATTGGTAAAACAATTCTTCGGTTTCGTTGTAATGATAGTCTTTACGCGCGTTCGGACCCGCAACAATCATAACGATATAATCGCCAGAATCAACATATAAATTCTTATTCCCAACTGGTGGTTTTAAAAGATGTCGGTTTTCATCAATCCATTTCTTTAGATTAAAAGGTTTTGCTATGGCCATACTTTATTTTTTATGTAAAGTTAAAAATAAAAAATCCCGACGAATCGGGATTTAACTATTATTTCATTTCTTTAATGATATACACATAAGAGGGAAAGTGATCTGAAAAACCAGGGCCATCAGAAGAATTTCGCAAAGCATAGCCTTTATACTGTCCTGTTTGCTGAATCATGAACGGTTTTTTATAAACACCTGCTTTCCAATATTTCCATGACGCATAGTCGTTAGCATCTTTAGGTAATAATGGTTCTGTGAAAATAATTTGATCGAAGAAATCCCAAGCATCACGGTGCGCTAATGTTCCAATGCCTTTTTTTAGCATTTTTCCAGCTGGATTATATAAGCCTAATGGTTTAACATCTTTTTCTTCCTCTTTCGCGCCAAGAATTTCCTTAACACTTTTATTATATGGCCCATCGTTTAAATCCCCCATAGTGAACACTTTTGCTCTTGGGTTTATGGCTTGCAGAGAATCTATTAATTTTTTATTCAATGCTGCTGCTGCTTCACGACGTGGACTACTTCTTTTCTCACCACCACTACGAGATGGCCAGTGATTCACAATAAAACTCATTTCTTCACCATCCATGATACCTGTCATCAATATCTGATCACGGGTATAAATTCTTTTGGTTTCTGCATCTACCGCGTTATCGTCTGAATCGGCTTCCACTTTGTTTTTGTCTTTGTCTTTTTTATCAGGGGTGTCGTCAGAAATAATTAAAGGATAATTTTGAAAACTGGTTGGGTTAAAATATTTCTTTTGATATAAAAAACCGGTATCAATTCCTCTTCTGTCTGGCGAATCAAAATGTACAATGGCATATCCTAAATTAATTAACAAAGGATGTTTGATTAAATCTTCCAGCACTCTTCTGTTTTCAATTTCGCAAACACCCAAAACAATTGGTGCATTTTTTTGCATGTCATTCGTCCCTAATCCAGAAATAACACGTGCTAAATTGTCTATTTTTTTCTCATAATTTTCTTGCGTATAAATAAAGTCTTCATCATTTATTTTCGGATCATTTACAGTATCGAAGAAGTTTTCGAGGTTGTAAAAGGCAATTGTATGCATGGAAAACTTCTTCGCTTGAGCAAAAGAATTAACCGCTAATAACATGATAAACAGACCGATAAATTTATTTATTTTCATATCTTTAATGTAAATTTTTTATTAATTGTATTACAAATTTTACGCCAAAAGTAAATAATATTATTAAAAGATGTACATTTGTCGCCCCGCATTATAAAAATTTGCAGGAAAAAGTAAATTAATTTTAATTTTATTTATGAAAAAACTTGTTTTTAGTACATTATTCGTACTTCAGGCGATTTTAGCTTTTGCTCAGCAACCTACCGGTATTAGTGGTAAAGTTATTGATTCTAAGTCTAATTTGCCTTTGCAAAATGTAGTTGCAGCTATTCAAAACACTAATTTAACACAGGTCACTAGTGCTGATGGTAAATTTACTCTAACAGGTGTTGGTGTTGGAAGTCAACTATTATTAATTAAAAGCAATGGATACAAAGAACAATTGTTACCTCTAGAAATCATTGCAGGTCGAGTATTAGATTTAGGTGTCGTAGTGTTAGAAGAAGACATTCAAACTAACGAACAACAGTTAAGTTTGATAACAATCACCGAAAATGATTTAGGAGATGATAATAGTGGATCTGAAAGTACTTCAGGTTTATTACAAGCTTCTAGAGATACTTACCAACAAGCCGCAGCTTTCAATTGGGGAAGTGCACGTTTTAGAATTCGTGGTTTAGACAACGAATATGGAACTACCATGATTAATGGTGTGGTAATGAATAAAATTTATGATGGTAGACCACAATGGGGTAACTGGGGTGGTTTAAATGATGCGACTCGTAATCAAGAATTCACTATGGGTTCTGCACCATCTGATTATACTTTTGGCGGAATCTTAGGAACTCAAGAAATAAATACTCGTGCTTCTCTTTACCGTCCTGGAACACGTATTTCGTTTTCAGGAACAAATACCAACTATAACTGGAGAGCTATGGGAACTCATGCTTCTGGTTTAGATAGTAAAGGTTGGGCTTATGTAGTTTCTGCAGGAAGAAGATGGGCACAGGAAGCTTACTTTCAAGGAACAGATTACAGTGCAAACTCTTTATTTGCTTCTGTAGAAAAACGATTTGGTAAAAGACATGCTTTAAACTTTACTTCTATTTATGCTCAAAACAGTAGAGGAAAAACGTCTCCAAATACTGACGAAGTAAACAATTTAAAAGGCTTTAAATACAACTCATATTGGGGTTGGCAAGGTGGAGAAAAGAGAAACTCTAGAGATAAAGATATCGAAGAACCAATTATGATGTTAAGTCACTATTGGAAAATTACCGACAAAACGAACTTAACAACGAATGTTGCTTTTCAAACAGGTTCAATTGGTAACTCTCGTTTAGATTACCAAAGTGCTAACAGTCCAGATCCAACCTATTACAAATACTTACCAAGTTATTTTTATAATTTAGGTCAAACTGCAAATGCAGAAGATTCTAAAGCAAAATTCTTAGCTAATGGTCAAATTGATTGGGATGCTATGTATACTGCCAATCAAAACAGTTCATATCCTGGAAAAGCTTTATATGCTTTATATGCTGACAGAACAGATGACAAACAAATTTCAGCAAGTTCTTATATTTTCTCAACTCTTTCTGACAACATTACTTTAAATGCTGGAGGAACTTTTAGAAAATTAAAATCTCACAACTATCAAAAAATGATTGATCTTTTAGGAGCAACTTATTTTTCTGATGTGGATTTATTTTATCAAGGTGATGCTTCTCAATCTGATTTAAACAATCCGGATAGAAAAGTTTACGAAGGTGACACTTATGGTTACAGCTATAATTTAAATGCGAATGTATTTGATGCTTTCACACAATTTAAATTTACATACAAAAAAGTTGATTTTTACTTAGCACAAACATTCTCTAAAAGTGAATACCAAAGAGATGGTCTATATAGAAACGGAATTTATGCCAACAATTCTTTTGGAAAAAGTGAAAAAGTATCATTTGAAAACTTTGGTTTTAAAGGTGGTTTAACTTACAAAATTACAAGTCAACACTTGTTGGATTTCAATGGTGCTTACATTACAAAAGCTCCTAACATGAGAAATACTTTTGCAAATGCACGTATCAACAACAACATCACTCCAGATTTAGAAAGTGAAAGAGTAACAAGTGTAGATGCTTCTTATATCATCAAAACACCTAAATTCAAATCTAGATTAACGGCTTTTGCTTCTAAAGTACAAAACGCAACCGAATTATCTTTCTTCTATGCTGAAGGTGTTGGAGAAGATACGGATACCGATCAAGATTCTTTCATTAGTGAGATCTTAACTGGAATAGACAAGAAAAACTTTGGTTTAGAATTAGGTTTAGAATACCAACTTACTTCTACAATTAAAGCATCGGCTGCGGCTTCTTATGGTCAATACGTTTATGCTAACAATCCTAGCTTAAAAGTTAATGATGATGCAAAAGCAACGCTAACTAACCAACAACCAGTTGTTGATTTTGGAAGAGCTTATTTAAAAAATTACAGATTACCAGGTATGCCACAAACTGCTGCTTCAGTTGGATTAGAATATCGTGATCCTCATTTCTGGTGGATTGGTGCTAATTACAACTATTTAGCAGATTCTTATTTGGATGTTTCAAATATTACGAGAACTGATAATTTTGTTACTGATAGCGATGGTTTAGGATTTACTGGAGCCAATACAGAAAGTGTTGCTAAAATCTTAAAACAAGAAAAATTTGATGAATTCTATTTATTAAACGCAACTGCAGGAAAATCTTGGAGAGTAAACAAAGTTACTTTAGGTATTTTTGCTACTGCTAATAATATCTTAGATAAAGTATATAAAACAGGTGGTTTCGAGCAATCAAGAAAAGCAAATTTCCCAGATGCTGTAGCAGATAATGCTAATGGAACTCCTTCTTTCGGTTCTAAATATTTTTACGGTTACGGAAGAACTTATTTTGTAAATTTATTTGTTAACTTCTAAAATTTCTTAAAATGAAACATATTTTTAAAATAGCACTAGTTGCTTTTTCGATTACCTTTACAGGTTGTGAAGAACCAGAAACGGAAGTTATCGCATTTAAACCGGTAGTTTATAAAGAAGTTTTTAACACCAGTGCAAATGATTTTCAAGAAGAAGACGCTTATTTGAATTACAATGGATGGACTAGTTTCGTTGAAGCAGGTACTATCGCTTGGACAGAACAAGATGATGATGATAACGGTTATTTACAATTTTCAACATTTGGTTTACCAGGTGAGCCAAGCAACATTGCATGGGCAATCACTCCAAAAATTAATTTAGATAAGTCTTCAAACGAAATTTTAAATTTCAAAACGGGAAGAGGTTTTGCATCTAGTGTTAACAACAAGATGGAAGTATATATCTCTACGGATTTTGATGGAACTAATGTATTGGCTGCAACTTGGACAATGCTTAATGGAAACATTGCAAGCGCTAATAATGCTTCAGGTGTAGGTAATGGAGTAATGACTACCGATTCTGGAGACATTGATTTATCTTCTTATTCTGGAGATATTTATTTAGGTTTTAAAGCGTATGGAACAAGTTCTTTAACCGGAGCAATGCGTTTTGATGAAGTTAAAATTTATGACAAAACTTTAAAATAAAAACATGAAAAAGATAAATATATTTTTAACCGCATTATTATCAACCGCTTTTGTTGGTTGTGTTAATGACACGTACGATACACCAGATGTAACGAAGCAATGTGAAGAATTAACCGTTACAAAAACGGCACATGATATTGCTGCTTTAGCTACCACTACAGTACAATCTTATAATACTGTATCATCAAATACTCCTGATGTTATCGAAGCTTATGTAACTTCAAGTGATGAAGGTGGAAACTTTTACAAAAATATTTCCTTTGTAACCATTGATGGTACTAAAGGTTTTACAATGCCTGTAAATGATTACAATTTATATTCTAAATATGAGCCAGGACGTAAAGTATTTATAAAAATGAAAGACAGATATTTTTATAACAATACTACCATTAGTTCCTTAGAAATTGGTAATTTATACCATAGAGGCGCTCCACTTGCTGACCAAGTTGGTAGAATTGAGATTAACGAATATAAAGATGTCATAAAACGTTCATGTACAAAAGTAGATGAAGAAGAAATTTTAAATACAATGACTATTCCTGCAGCATTAAACAATGCTAACTTGAATAAATTAATTGAATTTGAAAATGTACAGTTTGCCGATGATAATGTAGGAAAAACGTACTTCGACAGCGCTAACCAAATTGGTGGGGCTACCAATAATACGCTTATCGATAATGCTGGAAACACAGTTGTAGTGAGAGTTAGTGAATTCGCTACCTTTGCTGCAGCAAAAATTCCAGGTTTTAACGGTAAAGTTCGTGGTGTCTTAACAAAATTTAATTCTGGATTCCAATTAATGATTCGTACTTTAAACGATGTTAATTTAACAAATACTAGAATAGATTATTCTCCACCAATCGTTGGAAATGCAAATGTTTTTTCTGCTACTTTAAACGAACCATTTACAAGTTATGCTGTTAATTTAGCTAACTTCCCTAAATACATCAATGATGCTGATTTTGGTTCAAGATACTGGCAAGTAAAACAATTCACTACTGCAGGTGTACCAAATAAATATATTGAAATGACTTCTTATGCTGGCTCTAGTAGTCCAGGTGTAAGAGCGAATACTTTCTTTATTGTACCTGTAGATTTAACTGCTGCTAATACAATGACATTTAATAAACAATTTAGATTTTATAGAGGTAGCGTTTGTTTAAAAGTTTATTATGTTAGAGATACAGATTATACTGGTGGAAGTGTTGTTGATAGATCAAAATTGACTGACATTACTTCTGAATTTGCAATTTCATATCCTGCAATTGGCGCATCTGATTCTGGTTTTAGTAACGTAGGAATATATAACATACCTACTTCCTTAACCGGTAATGGATATTTCTTATTTGAATACATAGGAACAACAACGCAAACGACAACTACTCAAATAGATGATATTGTGATTAACTAATCACCATAAATAATTATAAAAGCTCCTTTTCATTACGAAAAGGAGCTTTTTTATTTTAATACAATTTATTTACTAGCCGTAAAGATTTACTCCACAAACAACACCAATCCCTTTAAGTAATGTCCTTCCGGATGGTAAATATTGGTCGGGTGATCAGGCCCTTGACCTAGTTTGTGCAATACTCTAATGTTTCTTCCTGTTTCAATGGCAGCGGCAGCAATGGTATTGTAAAACAAGACATCATCAATAACCTGCGAACAAGAAAACGTGAATAAAATTCCGTTAGGCGCTAAGGCTTTTAATCCGGCTATATTTAAACGTTTATAAGCCTGCGTTGCTGTATGTTTGCTTTTTATGCTTTTGGCAAAAGCTGGCGGATCCAATACAATAACATCATATTGTTGAGTATGTTCTTTCATAAAATTAAACACATCATCTGCGACAGCCGTATGATTTGCCTTTGGGAAATTTAACTCCATGTTTTTGGCAGCTAAATCGACTGCCTTTTGAGAAATATCCACCGAAGTTACTAATTCGGCACCCGCACTCATTGCATAAATTGAAAACCCACCTGTATAACAAAAAGTATTCAGTACTTTTTTGCCTTTCGAGAATGCTGCTAATAACTTTCGGTTTTCGCGTTGGTCTAAAAAGAAACCTGTTTTTTGTCCTTCCACCCAATTAACAGAAAACAAAATATTGTTTTCCTTAGCAACAGCTTCGGCTTGATCGCCAAATAAAAAATAATCGGTTCCCGTGTTGGGCAACGTTCCCGAACTTTTACAATAAATGGTTTGGCAATACTGCGGAAAATTGGCTTTTATGGCTTCGGCGATTTTCTCCATCTGAAGAAAAACTCCAGTGGAATGCGCTTGAATGACCCAATTTTTATCGTAATAATCGATAATTAATCCTGGAATTCCATCGCCTTCTCCGTGAATGACACGAAACGCATTGGTTACTTCTAAATCTAATAATCGCAAACGAAGTTCCCAAGCCGACTTCAATTTATCTTGCCAAAAGGTATCTGAAAAAGTTTCTTTATCAAAAGTTAGTAAACGCACTACGATACTTCCTTTATCGGAAAAATAACCTGTCCCTAAATGTTTGTTATTCGAATCAACCACTTCAACCATTTCTCCATCATTCACTTCTTGAGTAACGCCATACACAGCACCACTAAACACCCAAGGATGGCGTCGTTGAATAGATTTTTCTTTACCTGCTTTTAATATAATTTTTGGATAAGACATTTTGATGTATTTAATTATGCAAAGCTATCAATTTATTTATAAAAAAAGAGGCTACAACGAATTGCAGCCTCTTTTGGCATTATAGATTGATTGGTTTGGTTACTTTTTAATGAATTTTTTAGTGATGGTTTTTTGACCGTCATTAATTTCGAAGAGGTACAAACCAGAAGCCATATCAGAAACATTTACTTCCGATTGATTCAATTGGCTTGCTTTAACTGTTTGTCCCATCAAATTGTAAATTTTGTACGAAACATCACGATTGTCAAACATCGAAATAGTTAATGTACGCTCTACTGGATTAGGGTACATGTTGAAATCAAAAATGTTATTTTCATTGGTTAACTCGCTTCCAGTTGCGGCAATAGTTGCAACTGCTGCTGCACCTATGTTAACGGTATAATCTTCCACTTCACCATACGAGAACGTTTCGCAAGCTGTTGGAGCAGCATTGTATTTCATAGCAACACGCATACGAGTTGTTCCTGCCAATGCCGTTGTTGGTACCGTAAATGTAGTGGATAAATTAGCACTACTTGACGAAGATCCTGAAACCACTTGTTCGGTTGTTTCGAAAGTTCCGTTTTTGTTATAGTCAATCCAAACACTCCAAAACTCGGTATACGCCGATCCTGTAAATCCAGCACTATACGTAATGGTATTCGAACCGTAAGGTAAATTAGCGACTAAACTCGTGAAGTTTCCATAACCTGCATTAGCTCCTGTTGTATTGGCTACATTGCTTAAAGCAACATAATCGATATATTCGTCGGCAACACTATTTCCTTTGGATGTACAATAAGTAACGCTTGTTGATGATGTTGTCACATTTACGACATTACTTGACGCCGATACATTTCCTGCCGCATCTTTAGCTTTTACCGAAAAAGTGTAAGCTGTAGCAGCGGTTAATCCAGTTACTGCAAAGGAAGTCGTCGTTGATGATCCTTTTAAGGTAGTTCCTTGGTAAACATCATAACCTGTTACTCCCACATTATCAGTAGCAGCAGTCCAAGACAAATTAGTTGTAGTCGTTGTAGTCCCAGATGCTGTTAAAGCTGTTGGTGCCGTTGGTGCCGTAGTATCTGCAGAACCTGCTACTAAATTAACCGTATAATCTTCCACTTCACCATAAGAAATTGCTTCACAAGCTGTTGGAATTCCGTTATATTTCATTGAAACTCTCATTCGAGTAGCACCAGTAATTGCTGTTGTAGGCACTGTAAAACTTCCTGTAGCTGGTGTTGCTGTAGCGGCTGCTTTACTCCACACCAATTCCCCTGTATCAGCAAAATCTTTATCGTTATTAAGATCAATCCAAACCGCATATCCTTCGGCATACACAGAACCTGTCCATGTTGGTGTAATGGTAATCGTCGTAGCACTTCCTTTGGTCACGTTCGTTGAAATACTAGTGTAGTCGGAATAACCAGTTCCTCCTGTTGAAGCATTATTGATCGTTCCTATTTGAACTCTTCCAATATATTCATCGGCAACACTGTTTCCTTTAGAAGCACAATACGCCGCAACCGCAGCTAAAGTAGTTACACTAACCGCATTACTTGATGCCGACAAATTTCCAGCAGCATCTTTTGCTTTCACAGTAAAAGAATAAGTAGTCGAAGCCGTTAATCCAGAAGCGGTATAAGTTGTTCCAGTTGCTGTCCCTACTAAAGTGCTACCACTGTATACATTATAGCCAGTCACTCCAACGTTATCTGTAGAAGCTGTCCAAGACAAATTAGTCGAAGAAGAAGTGGTTCCAGAAGCGGTTAAACTTGCTGGTGTAGAAGGCACTACAGTATCTCCCGATCCAGCATAAGCAGCACCAATACCTACTGCATAAAACGCATTAGTAGTTGCAATTACTTCTGGTGAACCTGCCCCGTATAAATCAATCGCAGCTTGAATTCCACCTGTTCTTGCGTTTGCATAATTAGAATTTGCCGATAAATAATTGGCTTCCAAACGGTACGCAATTTTTGCGGCTTTATCAATAGTAATACCCGTTACATTAAATACACTTCCAATGTCGTTCGTTCCTGATTTTCCAACGGAAAGTATATAAAACCAATGATTCAATACTCCAGAGTTATAATGTACTCCACCATTATCACCCGTTCCAGTATACCAGCTGGTTCCTTTGTAAGTATCTGGTTGACCTTCCGCATTAGGATTGCTCATAGAACGCAACGAAACGTGTCCGGATCTTCTTTCGATGTCTTCACCAATTAACCAAGTTTGTTTGGTTGGTGCGGCATAATATTCGACACAAGCAGCCCAAATATCTGAAAAACCTTCGTTCATTGCACCCGATTCATTCGAATAGGTCAGATTCGCAGTATTTGTACAAACGGCATGACCAATTTCGTGAGCGGCCACATCTAAAGACGTAAGGATATCAAAACCTCCGGTACCACTTCCGTCGCCATAGGTCATTACAGAACCATTCCAAAAGGCGTTGTTGTTATCAGGATAACCTGCAGCCACTAAGTTATAATGGATATAACTTTTGATCGCTGCTCCCGCATTATTGAAACTGTTTCTAGCGTGTACATTTTTAAAATAATCGTATGTTTTTTCGGCACCCCAATGCCCGTCCAAAGCACCATTATCCTTGTTGGTATTATTAAATTCTGCCGCAGTCCAATTGTTATCTGCATCGGTAAAATTGGTCGAAGGATAGGTTGCCGTTTTGTTACAATTGAAGGTTTGAATTCCGTTACCGCGAGTTGCATCCGACAAAATATAAGAAGAACCACTTAAAGTAGTTTCTATCGTTTGTGTTCCACTGTAACGAGTAGCGGCATTGGCAGCCACCATTTTTTCAAAACGTATTGTTTCTTCAGAATGCGAATTGCCCACTAAACCTTTGCCATGAGAATGTTCTCCTAAGTGTTTGATTGTTGCATTATAGAATAACGCATCTCCTGTAACAGCATCTATATATAAATCGCCACGACTCACTGGAATAGCGGCATACATGTCAAATTTATAAGCCAGTTTGACCCCTTTTTCTGTTGGAAGCAAAACCAATTCCCCTTGTGGCTTTACATAATTCATGGCAGCAGCATCAGATGGGTTTTCCCAAAGATATTTTTGTGCCCCAATTTTTCTCATGGCATTTTGAAGGGCTACATCTGCAGAAATAGACGGATTCGTATTGACATTTTCGATGTCATAAAATTCGCCGGACATTGTATTTACTTTTCCATTTTTGGAATGAAGCGTATAGGTGGCAAATTCAACTTTTATTCCTTGATGAAATAATTGGAACTTTTCATGGGTAAACCCTAATTCATCAGAATCGGTTTTAATTTTAGAAAAATTTTGATTTTGTTTTAAACCGAGTTGCTCTTTGAAAAGGGTTTGAAAATCGGTCGGTTTATAAGCTGCGCTTTCTTTAAACGAAATGAAACCAGGAGTTCCATTGGCGTTTTTCTCTTTTCTGTTTACATTTTTGTCCGTTTCTTGTGCAAACGTAGCCAATGTAAACAACGATAATACAGTTAGTGTTCCTAAACTGCGGAATTGTTTTTTCATTGTTAATTTGGTTTTGGTTGGTTATTATAAATTCATCGATTGGTTAGGTCGATTTTAAAATTTCAGCAAATTTAGTTGTGTCTTTTTAAACTATTTTCAGTTTTTTGTGATATATTCAAATAAATCGATAAAAGGAAAATAAACTCGTTAAAGTGTTAATTTTTTGTAATGATTTAATTATTAACCACTTAATAAAAACAACATTTTGTTAATTTTCGGTAAATATATTTTTATTTGCAGTAAAAATCTTACGGTTTAACCGCATATTTTGTTAAACTTTAGAGCATAAAAAAAGTGATGCTTTTGCATCACTTTCCTATTAATGTATGTACTATTTTTAAAAACTCATTTCTGGAATTTCACCTTCTATAATTAAATTAGCCTCCGTTGCTTTGATAATTTCTTCGACAGAAACACATGGTGCTCTTTCAAGAAGTTGGAATCCGTTGGGAGTAATTTCAAGCACCGCCAACTCGGTCACAACTTTTTTCACGCAACCAACACCCGTTAAAGGCAAGGTACATTTTTTAAGAATTTTAGATTCTCCTGCTTTGTTGACATGCATCATGGCTACAATGATATTTTCGGCAGAAGCCACTAAATCCATAGCACCACCCATTCCTTTTACCATTTTACCAGGTATTTTCCAATTGGCAATATCTCCATTTTCAGAAACTTCCATAGCACCTAAAATAGTCAAATCGACTTTTTGCGCACGGATCATTCCGAAACTAAACGCCGAATCGAAGAAACTTGCGCCCGGCAAAGTAGTAATGGTTTGTTTTCCGGCATTGATAATATCAGCATCTTCTTCTCCTTCGAAAGGAAAAGGACCCATACCTAATACGCCGTTTTCGGATTGGAATTCGACAGAAATATCCGTACGAACATAATTGGCTACTAACGTCGGAATTCCGATTCCTAGATTGACATAGTAACCGTCTTTTACTTCTTTGGCAATTCGTTGTGCAATTTGGTTTTTATCTAAAGCCATATAACATTTGATGATTTAAAAATTTGAATTATTCACTAAAAAGTATGAAATACCTCCTATCGTCAGAATGACAAAAAAAGATCATATACTTTAAGATTATCCATTCAAATTATTTTTGTCTAACAGTGCGTTGTTCTATTCTTTTTTCAAATTTTTCCCCTTGGAAAATACGGTTCACCATAATCCCTGGGATGTGAATTTCATTCGGATTTAAAGTGCCTGCTGGGACTAATTCTTCTACCTCAGCGATGGTGATTTTAGCAGCACCTGCCATTACTGCATTAAAATTTCGAGCAGTCCCTTTAAAAATTAAATTTCCGGCTTCATCGCCTTTCCAAGCTTTTACGATAGAAAAATCGGCTTTATAGGCCAATTCCATCACGTGCATTTTACCGTTAAATTCGCGGGTTTCTTTTCCTTCGGCTACTTCCGTTCCGTAACCTGCGGGGGTAAAGAAAGCTGGGATTCCGGCTTGAGCGGCACGGCATTTTTCGGCTAATGTTCCTTGAGGGGTTAATTCTACGTCTAATTCTCCAGAGAGCATTTGGCGTTCAAATTCAGCATTTTCTCCCACATACGAAGAAATCATTTTTTTAATTTGTCGTTTTTGCAACAACAAACCCAATCCGAAATCATCTACACCTGCATTGTTTGAAATACAGGTAAGATTACTGGTTCCTTTTTTTACTAATTCAGCAATACTGTTTTCAGGAATTCCACACAATCCGAAACCACCTAACATGATAGTTTGTCCGTCTTGAATTCCTGCTAAAGCTTCCGTTACGTTGTTTACTTTTCTTGAAATCATGGTTTTATTTATAATCCAAATTCGTCTGTATTATGTTCCTCGTTTCTGACTTTTGTCGAATCGCCACTAATCGAGTCGTTTTCTCTTGCGGTATAACTCGGTGCGGTATAACAATCTACTTTTATGGTGAGTCCTTTCGGTTTTTCAAATGCCTCTTTGGACACATTTAAAGAAGCATCCGCATAACATTTTTTCATGAACAATCCCCAAATAGGCAACGCCATCGTAGCTCCTTGACCGGCAGCCAGTGTCTTAAAATGCGCGGAGCGGTCTTCATTTCCGACCCAAACGCCTGTGGCCAGATTAGGTACCATTCCCATAAACCAACCATCGGATTGATTTTGAGTGGTTCCTGTTTTTCCTGCGATTGGATTTTGAAAAACGTACGGATAGCCTGTGACACGGTTGTATTTCCACCCGCCGCCTTGAGTACGCAAACGATCTCCGGAACCTGACTCGGTAACTCCTTCCAGCAGTTTAATCACCGCATAGGCGACATCTTTACTCAACACATCTTTCGATTCTAATTTAGGTTCAAAAATGACGTTTCCGTTCTTGTCTTCAATTTTGGTAATGACTTGTGGTTTTAAATAAATTCCCTGATTGGCAAAGGTACTGTAGGCTGCTACCATATCTCTAACGGTAATATCTACCGCTCCTAATGCGATGGAAGGCTGCGAAGGAATTTCAGAATCTACACCTAATTTTCGCATTAAAGTGATGACAGCATCGGGTCCTGTTTTATCAATCAGTTTAGCAGATACCGTATTGATGGAATTAGCCAATGCTTTCTTCAATGTTACCATGCCACGATATTTATGATCGGAATTTCTTGGTTCCCAATCTTCGGTAACATTGTGTTTCCCTTTACGAATCATAAATGGTCCATCGATAATAGTATCACATGGCGACATTCCTAATTGTTCAATGGCTGTTGCATAGACAAAAGGTTTGAAGGTAGATCCTACCTGACGGGCACCTAAACCAACGTGGTCGTATTGAAAATAACGGTAATCTATCCCTCCAACCCAAGCTTTGACATGACCGGTTTGGGGTTCCATCGACATTAATCCTGGTTGTAAAAAGTGTTTGTAATAACGAATAGAATCGTAAGGCGTCATTGTGGTATCTTTGTCACCTTTCCAAGTAAACACGGTCATTTTGGTTTTGATATAAAAAGATTTTTTAATATCCTCTTCATCTTTTCCTTGATCGGTCATGATTCTCCAACGCTCGGTATTTTTCATCGAACGTTCCATTACTTTATCAATTTCAGTTTGTGTAATGTTCACGAATGGCGTGGTTTTATTTCCTTTGGCTTCGATAAAAAACTCTTCTTGCAGATTCGCCAAATGTTCTTTTACCGCTTCTTCGGCATACAATTGCATTCTCGAATCGATTGTAGTATAAATCTTTAAACCGTCAGAATAAATATTATAATCGGAACCATCTTCTTTTTTATTTTCCTCCATCCATTTTTTCATGTATTCACGAAGATATTCACGGAAATATGTCGCCGTTCCTTCGTTATACTTTTCGGGAGTAAAAGTTAATTTGATAGGTTTTGCTTGATAGTTTTCTTTTTGTGTTTTCGTTAAAAAATGATTTTTCTCCATTTGTTTTAACACAACATTGCGTCGTTCTTTTACTTTTTCTTCACGACGTAAAGGATTAAACAATGAAGGATTTTTTAGCATTCCGACTAGCATAGCTGCCTCGTCAACTGTTAAGTTTTTGGGTTCTTTGGCGAAATATACTTTGGCAGCCGAACGAATTCCAACAGCCGTATTAATAAAATCAGCTTTGTTAAGATACATGGCGATGATTTCATTTTTGGTGTATTGACGTTCCAATCGGATGGCAATAATCCATTCTTTTGCTTTTTGAATCATTCTAAAAGGCAAGAAACGAGAACCTTCTCCGTGGAATAATAATTTAGCCAATTGTTGTGTTAGCGTGCTGGCTCCACCATCGGAACCTAATTTCACAGCCGCTCCAATAGTTCTTCTGCCATCAATTCCTGAATGTTCATAAAAACGTTCGTCTTCGGTAGCGACTAATGCATTTACTAAATGTTTTGGTAAATCTTCGTACTTGATTGGGGTTCTGTTTTCGTTAAAAAACTTTCCGATTACGACACCATCTGAAGAAATAATTTCTGTTGCCAGGTTTGATTCCGGATTTTCCAGTTCCGAAAACGAAGGCATGGACCCTAAAAGTCCCCAAGAAGCAAATAAGAAAAATAGTAAAGTTCCTCCAAAAGCGTATAGGAAGTATTTCCAAAACTTTTTCACATACGGCGAAAAATCTGGTTTTCGGGTATTTAATTTTTGTGTCATACGCTATTTTTTTTCTTGTAATGATTCTATTCTAAAACCTAATTCGGTAACGCCTTGCAATACCTCAACGCCTTTAACTTTTCCGTTTTGTCTTACCGCTTGTTGAATGGAAACCTTGTACTTTCCTTTCTCTGTAAACTTATAATTTTCTTGATACCACAACTTACTTTCTTTGACATCTGAAAAACCTTCTCCCATTAAAGTGCCATCTGGATTTGCCATTTGGTATTCTAAGGTATCAATTTTAATATTCCCTTTGGGCTGTTCTAATTTAACGATTAAAAATAAATTATTAAACTCATAATCATCATTATTTCGTATGTTGATGAACATATTTAATGGTTTTTTTGAAACCTCTTGCTCAAAATTAAACGAAATTATACTGTCTTTATGCCATCCATTCGTAATGGTTTTGTATTGATCAAAAACTTGTGTTTTATCACAGGAAACCAGTGCGGAAGCTACAAAAAACAGCAGAACACTATTTAGGAGAATCTTTCTTTTCATTTCTAAACTTTGGACGATTATTGTGGTTGGGTTTGTTGGAATTATTTTCGGATTTATTTGGGGTAATCGCGTTACCTGACGAACGTTTTTTATTGTTATTTCGGTTTTTATTTTTGCTTTTAGGTTGGTCGAAACGCGTTAAACTATCTTGACCCATAGCATTTTGGAATGTTTTTTCGGTTTCAATTTTTTCTTCTTCGAAGACAAAATCCTCAATAGAAGCTACTTTTTTACCTTGTTTGTTTTGCGCTATAATTTCTTTGACATCGGCGACTTTCATCACGTGCCATTGTCCCATACTTTCTAAATAGGCAAACCACATTAACTCTTTAAAAATATCTATTTTTTGACAAATAGCATCTCCTCTTTCAGTTTTTAAACGGGTTTCCATGTCTGGAATTTCCTTCAGCGCATCCATGTAGGTGTCTAATTCATAGTTTAGACAACATTTTAGCTTTCCGCATTGTCCTGCTAATTTTTGAGGATTTAAGGACAATTGTTGGTAACGAGCGGCCGAGGTATTTACACTTCTGAAATCGGTTAACCAAGTAGAACAACATAATTCGCGTCCGCAAGAACCAATTCCTCCCAAACGAGAAGCTTCCTGACGGAAACCTACTTGTTTCATTTCGATACGAATTTTAAATTCGCTTGCATAATCTTTGATCAACTGACGGAAATCGACACGATCGTTTGCGGTATAATAAAACGTTGCTTTTGACGCATCGCCTTGAAATTCGATATCGGAAATTTTCATTTCTAATTTTAAAGAAATGGCCAATTCACGAGCACGGACTTTCATAGGCTCTTCTCGATCACGAGAAGCGCTCCAAATGTCTATGTCTTTTTGAGAGGCTTTACGGTAAATTTTCGGAATGTCTCCATCTGGATTTTCTCCTTTTTTCTTCATTTGCACCTTCACCAATTCACCGGTTAAGGTTACAATTCCGATGTCATGTCCTGGAGAAGCTTCGGTAGCAACGATATCACCTATTGCCAAAGTTAACTTTTCGGTATTTCTAAAAAACTCTTTTCTTCCGTTTTTAAAACGAACTTCTACCCCGTTAAAAGGTTCTTGTCCGCCAGGAAGACTCATGTTAGAAAGCCAATCGAAAACCGTTAATTTATTGCAGCTATCGGTGCCGCAAGTCCCATTATTTTTACACCCTTTTGGCGCGCCGCCATCAGAAGTGGAACAAGTATTACATGCCATAATTTCTATATATATTGGTCGTTCCGATAAAACAGAACTACTATTGCCAAATTTCTTTTGGAGGTAAAGATACATATTTTAAATTCCAAAAATAAAATTCCAAATCCCAAAATTTTATAAAATAGAAAACCTGTTATAAAACATATAACAGGCTTATTTTGAATTCTAATTTTATTTTTACGTCTCTTTTAGCGAAATAATATGTACCGGACATGCTTTTTCAGCCAATTCACAGACCTCAACTATCGAGTGATCGGGAGATTTTAGGGTATAAAATCCTTTCGTATTGGTCGATTTTAGTAACACCGATTTCCCATCTTTTTTAGACATTTGAAACAAAGCAGGAGCCATTTCGACGCAATAATTACAGCCAATGCATTTGTCTCTTTGCAAGGTTACGATTACCATTAGGCTTCGACAATTTTATACATTTTATCGGAAAGGCGAATTCGGAAAGGCACCTTTAATGTACAACTGTCTCCCTTTGTTGCTTTTTCGGAAGACCTATCATTGACAAACATTTCTTCTAAAACCAACTCTTGAGCTCCTGTACTTGGACCAGTAATTAAAATTTTATCCCCTTTTTTGATATCGTAGGCTTCAATTTTAAATTCGGCTATACTTGATTTTGGAAAATAATGCATTCCTTTTCCCACATAGACTTTCTTTTGGGTAGCATTAGAACCTGGATTATCAGACCATTCGCCTAATTTTTGACCAAGGTAATACCCACTCCAAAAACCTCGGTTGTAAACGGTAGCTAAAGCTTCCATCCAAGTGTTGATTTTTTCTTGGGTAAATGTTCCTTCATAAAACGCATCAATAGCTTCTCGATAGGTTTTTATTACCGTTGCTACATAATCGGCCGCACGACCACGACCCTCAATTTTCAATACTTTAATTCCCGAATCAATCACTTGATCCAAGAAATCTAGAGTACATAAGTCTTTTGGTGACATTAAATACTCGTTATCCACTTCAATTTCAAAACCTGATTCTTGGTCAATCACCGTATATTTTTTTCGACAATTTTGTTTACAAGCCCCACGATTTGCAGAAGAATTATGCGAATGTAAACTCAAATAACATTTTCCCGAAACAGCCATACAAAGTGCTCCATGTCCAAAGATTTCAATTTCTACTAAATTTCCCGAAGGCCCTTTAATTTCTTCTTTTTCAATGTCGGCCGTAATTTTTTTCACTTGACGTAGACTCAACTCGCGAGAAAGCACAATAGTATCGGCAAACATCGCATAGAATTTTACCGTTTCTATATTTGTCACATTTAATTGGGTAGAAATGTGCACTTCCATTCCTGCGGTACGTGCCGTCATGATGACCGCTTGATCGGAAGCAATGACCGCGGTAATTCCGGCTTCTTTGGCTTTCGTAATTAAGGTCTTTACAATCGACAAATCGTGATCATAAATAATCGTATTTAAAGTTAGATAGGTTCTAACGTTTTTCTCGTTACATCGTCGGGCAATTTCTGGCAAATCCTCTAAAACAAAATTTACCGTGGCACGAGCGCGCATATTTAATTGTTCGACACCAAAATAAATAGAATCACAACCGTTATCTAAAGCCGCTTGCATGGATTCGAAATTCCCAGCAGGCGCCATTAATTCAATTCTTCCAGAAGTGGTCATTAGCTAATGATTTTAAATAATTTATCTGATAATCGTACTCTGAAAGGTACTTCAAAAGTTACTTTATCACCCACATTTGCTTCAAAATTTTCGTTTCCATTGACTAACATTTTTTCTAAAATCAATTCCTGATTTCCAGTTGTTGGACCTGAAATTAAAATTTTATCTCCAACCTTTAGTTCTTGGTTTTCCAAAAGAAAAAGTCCCACTTGCGCTTTTACATAGTAATGTTCGACCTTACCAAGCAGTACTTTTTTGACTTTAATTTTTTGTCGAATATCGTTTGTTTTTGGAGCTACAGCCAAAGGTTTATCTGACAATTCGCCAGAATGTTTGAAAAGTAACTTATCCGATTTTCCTTTTCGGAACACTTTATTTCCAACTTGTTTTCCACGACGTAATTTCACTTGCTCAGCAAGAGGCAAATGCGTGATTTCAAGACATTCGGTAGAACAACAATTTTCCATGGCTGCTTTACATTCGTCACATTGGATAAAAAGTAAATGACAACCATCATTCAAACAATTAGTATGATTATCACATGGTTTTCCACATTGGTGGCATTGCGAAACGATATCATCGGTAATTCTTTCTCCAAGTCGGTGATCGAAAACAAAATTTTTACCAATAAATTTACTTTCTAAACCTTCTTCCTTAAGCTGTTTGGCATAATTGATAATTCCGCCTTCCAACTGGTATACATTTTTAAAACCTTGGTGTTTGAAGTAGGCCGATGCTTTTTCACAACGAATTCCTCCAGTGCAATACATCACCAAGTTTTTATCTTCTTTAAAATCTTTTAATTGCTCGTTGATGATTGGTAAACTTTCTCTAAAAGTTTCCACGTCTGGAGTGATGGCGCCTTTAAAATGACCGATTTCACTTTCATAATGATTTCTAAAATCGACAACAATGGTGTTGGGGTCTTCTAGTATTTGATTGAATTCTGCTGCTTTTAAATGCACGCCAATATTGGTCACATCGAAAGTATCATCATTCAAACCATCGGCTACAATTTTATCACGCACTTTAACGGTTAATTTCAAAAAAGAATGGTCATCATGCTCTACCGCCACATTCAACCGAATGTTTTTCATAAAATCGTAGGCTTCTAAAGTGTCGCGAAAGGCTTCCAAATTTTCGGCAGGAACACTCATTTGAGCATTAATTCCTTCTTTGGCGACATAAGTACGCCCTAGAGCGTCGAGTTTATTCCACGCGATGAATAAATCATCTCTAAATTTTTTAGGATCTTCAATTTTGGCATAGGCGTAGAAAGACAACGTAAGACGTTGTTTTCCGGCTTGATCAATAAGCTCGGCTCTTTCTTCTGCGCTTAAGGTGTTATACAGTTGCATGCTATAAACGTTTAAGTGAGAAATTATGTGTTGAACTCTAAATGGAAGAATTCGGTTGCAAATTTAGGATTTAACCGCAAAGGCGCAAAGTTTTTTACGCAAAGTTCGCAAAGGTGTATAAAAACAGACCGCAGATTAACAGATTTTCTATTACGAATCTGTGAATCTGCGGTAAATAATTC
>JAGORP010000102.1 GCA_018062725.1 Flavobacterium sp. | reverse complement strand
CAATTGTACTGAGCTATAAACATCTTGGAACGGGTGATGAATTTTTGAAAAGCGTTGAAAATAATGTTTTGGATAAACTGACTACTGATACTTTTCGTGAAGAAGCAAGAAATTATACAACCGACAGCTTGATGAATAATTTAGGTTCTTTCGAAAAGTCAGTCGAAACTTTGCTTACCGAAAAATTCAAAAACAAAGGATTTACATTGAATACACTTACCTCGGGGTTAAATCCACCAAAATCAATGGCAGACGCAATAGAAGCAAGAAATAATGCCGTACAGCAAGCTAATCAAGTTAGAAACGAATTAGAAACTTCGAAGATGTATTTAGAAAAAGCTAAAATTGATGCTGAAACCAATAGGATGAAATCTTCGGGACTTACAAAAGAAGTACTTCAGCAACAATGGATCGAAGCAATTAGAAATTCCAAAAACAAAGTCATAATCACTGATGGCAGAACGCCAATTATTTTAGGCCAATAAAACTTTATTATAGCCGTGGGTAATTTCTCACGGCTTATTAAACCCAACTCACATGAACCTAAAATTCACCCAACAAGCAAACGGAACAAAAGTGTCAGGCATTATGGATTACTCAAATGATCCGCCGACGTTGTTTTGTTATTGTACTGAACAAAATGCAGATTTAATTTTAAAAGGTATGGCTTCATTGCAAAGAAAAAAACGAGAAGTCAAGACATTTCAAATTCCGACAATCGAAGAAGTACAAGAATATTGCAAATTAATACAAAGCGAAATCGACCCAGAAACATTTTTCCTCCATTATCAAACAAACGGATGGATGGTAGGCAAGGTAAAAATGAAGGATTGGAGAAGCGCCGTAAAAAATTGGACTCGAAAAGAAACGAAAACCATTCAGAAAGAAAAAGCGGTGATTGGAAGGCAGACGCAAGAAGTCGTCAAGAATAATTTAACAGGCTGGAATTTTTAAAATTATGAGCGAGATACAAAAAGTTGACCGATTTGAATTATCAGACAGACAGGAAGAACGTGCAGCCGTTAAAATCATCGAGATTGAAAATAATAGCGTCGGCACACAAATCACATTCCTTAAAAACTCCTATCAATTCAAAAAGATTAGAGAACGATTAACCGAGCCAGAATTTCAAATTACGATGGGTGCAATGATAACAAAGATTTGCGCATTGTCAGGAACAAAAGATAAAATAACGCCTTTTGATAAAGACGATATTGTAAATCTTATCAAAACCCAGCACGCCGATTTAAGTCCCGAAGAAATTTTCAAGGCATTTGAATTTGAACGATACGAGATTTACAGAAAAATAGATACGAAACTGCAAACACCCGTTCTCGATAAAACAGAACACTACGGATTATTCAATTCAGCTTACGTAGCACCCGTTTTAAGGAAATATAAAGCGTGGAAGATGGAAAGCAAACTGAATCATAATATTTCAGCTCCTATGCCTGTAAAAAACCAACTCGCTCAAAATTCAACCGCTTCGGAACGTGAAACAATGAACGCTGGAATATTGCGCCGATTCAACCAATTCAAAAATGGCGAAAAAATTGAAACTCCGCTTATTGGAATTTACGATGATATGTGGGAAAGAAAATTATTTCCAGCAGATACCGATTACGCAATGTTTTACAAAATAGCCAAACGTGATATAATCGCGGAATTAAAAAATCTACCTCCAAAAAGCAAAGAGGATTTCAAAGAAGCAAAATCTGTAATTGAAAACTTGATAGTTGAAAAATCAGATGAAAGTGGAAAACCTATACTTGACGGAAAAGTTTTAGCAAGAGCAAAATTATATGTATTGGAGCATTACTTCCAAAAACTAATTGACGATAGAATAGATATTAACCAAATACTTAAATAAATATGGATTACAAAAAAGCATTACAGCAAGCCGTTTCTCAACACAATTTATTGGGTCAAGATTCGAAGAAAATTAACTTCATGATTACAGTTGACGAAGTAGAGAAAAAGATTACTACTCGAATTGAAGGAAATCGAAGAATTCTAAAAAATGAATATTTATTTCAGAACGAGTCGGTTGAGGAAGCGGAGAATTTAGAATGTAGAAACGTGATTACGCAATTACTGACACTTTTGAACGATTAAAAATGAAAGATACCAAACCAAACGAAATAGAAGTTGTAGAACCAATTATTGAAACAGGGAAATTATGAAAAATGAACACGTAGGACTGAGAAACGAAAGTGTATTTTGCTTCAATTGTGGCGACCAACACATAATTCCAATGCCTTGTCAAGTCAATGTAATGACTGATATTATTGATGGATTTACAAAAAGACATTTTAATTGCGAAAAAACTTGGACAGAACCCAAACCTGACGAAGGACTATCTGTAAATCAGAAAATGAACTTTTGGCTTGCTAATGGTGAGCGTGGAATTTCCGCCAACACAATATTCCAAACAATTTCAGGAGTTCAGGCATTGAAAGGAAATCCAAGTCATCCACACGATCCTGACGATTTCGGAAGATGCTACAAACTTCTTCAAGCGATTCCAGAATGGAGAAGCCAAATGAATAAGTTACGTCGACTTTCTATAGCTTGGGATAACTTAGTTGAGAATTGGGACAAACTCACAGAAATGTACGAACAAAATAAAAAGGAAGATTGGAAAAATCACGAGAAAATTGGAATGTATGATTTGATGCAGACGCTAATTAAAAATGCTTAACCAACTAAAATCCATAATAACTACAAAGCAAACAGCCAACGATAATAAATCCGGCACAACAATAATGCAACTTATGAATGAATTGAATTTATCATCAGAAGAAATAAATCCATTGCTTCGGGAGTTGTATGAGAATAAAGTAATTGTAGTTCGCAAAGGAATTAACGGACGTTTAATTTTCCTCAAATGACCGAGCAAAGAAGAAAACAGATCGAACGAGATTGTAAAATTGCGAACCGTTTTTTACCAATCGCATTTGTAGTAGTATTCGCAATATTGATATTTTTAATTAATTATAATTGATTTTAAGCGGATAAAAGTCACAGTTTGACGTATTTACGCTTTTAAAAGTTCGCGATACATGATTTTTATCATATTATCGATATTTAGTAATGCATTTATTTACAATCTAAACCAAACCAAATGAAAAAAATAACAGATAATTTCCTACCGCACGAAGTTTTCGAAGAACTTCAAAAGTATGTTTCGGAGAATGAATTTCAGATTGTTACTGTTGGAGAAAAAGATTTCAGTATTTTGAACACCCCAGATTGGCTTGTAGATAAGTTGCA
This sequence comes from Flavobacterium sp., assembly GCA_018062725.1. The sequence goes on along the minus strand of JAGORP010000102.1, from coordinate 4,158 downwards.
GATTGAAGGGTACGAATTAATACTAACATTCATACGTCGTGCTTATAAAGGCTTCAACGATTTGCCAGGTATTCACGCTGATAATATTATTGAAGGAAGAAAAACTGCACTCGCCTCGGTACTTTATATTAATGACCCCGAAGGCGTAACTCCCAACGGAACTTCTTTCCATAAACATATTCATCTTGGTTCTGAGTTACCAGCAGACGCTTCAGAAGAATTGTTTAATCATTTAATTATGAATGAGGCCAACGATGAATCTAAATGGGAATTGACGCAAACTGTTGACGCATTGCCGAACCGATTGCTGACGTATAAATCTAATCTGTTTCACAATAAATTTCCGAATGAGATTACAGAAGGAATTCGGATCGTGGCAGTTTGCTTCTATGAGAAAAATTAACCTTAAATAAATAAAAATGATAAATTTGTACAACACAGCGATAGAATCACTATCACTACACCGAGTAGGCAATAAAAGCCGAAATGAAAGTTTAGTAATTACGGACGAACCGTATGTTTTGAATGACGAGATTACTCCGCTTGTAAAAGAATTCTTTTTAAAGCCGTTCCGCGATAAAGAGGAAGTTTATTTCCAATTTGCACACGAGGTAGATTTGGAATACAATGAAATGTTTAACTTTGCTTCGGAAATGTTTGGAAATCCTGATAAGGCGCACGAAGTTTCTAAAAAAATCACAAAGCACCTTTACGACCAAAGCGCACACCCTCACATTAAGTCAGGAGAAGTGTTTGTAGCTTATTTAAAGAACGTTTCTATAGACAATATCGTTTGTGATGCTATTGGGGTTTTTAAAGCTGAAATACAATCAGACTTTCTACAATTCGATGAAAAAGGCTCGACAATTGAAATGTTGCTGCAACACGGAGTAAGTTTACAGAAACTCGATAAAGGTTGTTTGATATTCAACCACAAAAAAGAAGAAGGTTATAAAATCCTTTGCGTAGATCAAAATCGTTATGACGCTCGTTATTGGTTAGAGCATTTTCTTTCGGTCGATGCATTCGAAGATGAAAACTTCCATACCAAAAAATATCTGCAATTCGTACAAGGATTCGCTAAAGATATTGTTCTTCCAGCAGAAGACACAAAAGAGCAAGTGATGTTTCAAAATCGGGCCGTAAACTACTTTGCTAAAAATGACCAATTCGAGGAAACAAACTTTTTGAACGAAGTTCTCGACAATCCAGACTTGATTCCGGAGTTCAAAAATTACAAAGTTGACAAAGGGGAAAAGTATTCTATTGAAGATTTAACAACCTTTCAAATTTCAAATTCCGCCGTTTCTGATGCGAGAAAGAAGTTTAAAAACATTATTAAACTTGATACAGGAGTAACTATTAAGCTTGATTTTATCAACCCAGAAACCGCAGAAAAAATTGTAGAAAAAGGATGGGATGAAGAACGTCAGATGTATTATTATTTAGCATACTTCAATAAGGAAGAAAAATAATAACTGACACTAAAGGCAAATACAGCCGAGTCTATGTTGATTCGGCTTTATTTTGCTCCTAAAAATACAATCATTGTAAAATATTGTATTAAATTTGTTTTAAACCAAAGAACACTATGTCATTACTTAGAAGAATACAAGAACTTGAGTTTTATAAAAGCTTAACACTGGCTCAAAGAAATCTTTGTACCCGTCGCCAAAACAGACTTGTGATTGAACACGGCTACGAAGTTGCGAAAAATTTAGGACTGGAACAGTTTGAGAAACAGACCGCTTACAACCATATCAATACTCAGATTATCCGACAATTAATAAAAGACGATAAAAATGTATAGTTACGAATTAGAATACCATTACCGTTACGCAAATTTCCAAAAGGATTTCGAAGTAGAAACAATCGAAGCGAGTTCATTAGAGTCTGCTAAGGAGATTTGTTTAAAAATACGTCGTTGGACATTCTCGGTGTATTTGGTTTCGGTAAATGGCGTTAAATGTGATAAAATCGAGAAGATATGATTCCTGTAAAAGAAAAGCCTTGTAAGGGTACGGGAGTTGCTGTCGGATATGGTTGTGGAAAAAAAACGCTCTATCGTGAACACGGACTTGGTAAAATGTGCTGTTATGCAGATTGGTTATTAAATAGTGAGGCTGGTAAAATCAAACTTGCAAAAGTAACATTAAAGATTACCCAACCACGAATTGATTTGCAAAATGCATTTAATGAAAAACATCATCGAACTAGACTTTCAAATCTTTTGTTAAACACAAAAATAGCCGTCCACGCATACGTAAGAGAACGCGATAAAGGAAAGGCTTGTATTTCTTGTAATGGTTTATGGCAAAGTGATTTTCAGGCGGGACATTTTTTTAAAGCTGAATTATATTCAACACTTCGGTTCGACGAAAAAAATATTTCTGGACAATGCGTAGGTTGTAATATTAGAAAAGATGGAAACGAAAGCGGATATCGTGTAGGTATTATAAACAGATACGGTAAAAGTCATTTGGATTATCTCGACGATTTGGCTCAAAAAGAAAACCAACAAACCCACAAATGGGATAGACACGAACTTGAAAACATTAGAACACTTTACAAACAAAAATTAAAAGAAATCAAATGAAGAAAAAACGTCCACCTCACGATGAATTATTAGAACGCCTTTTCGCTTCAATAAATTTACGTCACCCGAAACAACCATTAACCGAAAAGCAAGTTTCAAAACTCATTTTCGCTTGGGAAGGAAAGTCTGAAAAGCTGTATAAAATGGTAATTGAAATGGAACAGACTGAAAATAAGGTAAAATCTAAAATTCAAAATTTTGATGATCGGGTTTTCGAATGCCAAATCGGAGTCGATGTGCTTGGATTTCCGATTTACTGTCGTCACGATGTTAGATTTGAAAGGACTTTTACTAAACCAAGCAGATTTTCTAAAAAAGGTTCCGAGTCGGTAAGTAGTCGAAATTATTTATTTAACGAATTTTTGATAAAACAGCATTAAAATTTTATTTATATTTGTCATTCGAACGCTCTTTTCCTAATTGAGTAAAATTTGTACAACGGATTTTTCGGTTCTATTTACAGACGGCCATTTGTAAATAAATAAAGCCCTTTTTACAAGAAGGGCTTTTTAATTTATGGTCTTGGCGGTTTAGGAGGTTTCGGTGGAGTTGGTCGTTTAGGCTTCTCGCTTGAATTACCTCCATAACTCTGAACTCCGACTCCATACGTATTAAGCATTAAGTCTAAGAATATTTGTCCTTCTGGCGTATCGTTTTGAATATTCTCAATCAAATCCGTAATTGAAATCGGAACTAACATAGCGCTAACGTAATCCATTGTTGTAGCATCTTCTTTTTTCTTTCCGAATTCAGTTGGATGATCGCCAACTCCAAATTTATATATTTGAGAAGATAACGGACTTAATTTATTAGTAAAGAAACTTCCGACTTCATTAAATCTGTTTTTTCCATACATATCATCAAAACTCTTATTTTCTTCTCCGATACCTTTCGAAGATTCATTTAAAATAAATCGTGCTGCTGTTCTTGCTGCAATACCATAACCCGAAGATACGTCATATCTTTTATCACCTTTTCTTACTTTGTTGAAATCGGTTGATACGGGATTCATATCCATTGTAACTTCTTCTTTATCGTCATCACCGCTTACCAACATTAACGCTTGTCCAATAAGCATTTTCATTACAAATTGATAACCAACAAAGCTTAGTAAACTTGTAAGAGCCTGACGTCTCAAATAAGGCGTAGAATCAGAACGCACCATATCTTTTACAACTCCGGCCATTCCCGTAATCATTCTTGGAGAGAAAAATAGGATATTCAATAATTTAGCAATTCGTTTATCCGAAGTCATTACGCCACGACCGGTTGCATTATTTACGAACTTGGCGATATTTTTAAATTTCTTCGGATCCTCTTGACGAGTAATTCCCATTTTTTCGTATTGTTCAGTAAGTTTTCTATATACCGAAACTCTCAAACTATTTAAAAATCCACCATAAGCACGCTCACTACCTTGCAATAATCGACCTGGTAAATTAATATTCACACCACCGACTTTAACTTCTGTAGAGAGTAAATTTCCAACGAAACGTTCTTCAGATTTTAACACATCGCCACTTGTATCGGTAATAGATAATCCATCTTCAACCATATAAATA
>JAGORP010000101.1 GCA_018062725.1 Flavobacterium sp. | reverse complement strand
ATTTATAACATTTGCTCAAGTAAGTATTGCTCAAATTATCAACATACCTGATGCTAATTTTAAAGCTAAATTACTTCAAGCAGATGTAGATCAATATATTGCTTTTACTGATGGTGGATCACCAGCGTATCGTGCTAAAATTGACATCAATAACAATGGTGATATAGAAGTACCGGAGGTTTTACCTATAAAAGCATTGATATTAAATAATTGTGGTATTTCGGATCTTACAGGTATAGAATATTTTATTAATTTAGAAAATTTGCAACCTATTTTTAATAATTTAACAACTATTAATGTAAGTACTTTAACTCAATTAAAAAGACTGGCAGTTTCTCACAATCAACTTACCACAATTGATGTATCCAACCAAACACAGTTAGTTGATATAGAAACCTCATTTAATAATTTTAACACTCTAGATTTGAGCTCAAATCCTAATTTGGATATACTATGGTGTCGTAATAATCCAAACCTAACTTATATCAACCTTAAAAACAATAGAGATCAATCGTTTACCCCTACTTCAGGTTCGGGTAATCGGTGTTGGTATAATGTGCCTAATCTAGTTACAGTTTGTGCAGATAGTAGTGAGGTTGTTGCTTTACAACAGTTTTTAACAACGTGTGGAAATTCATCTGGTATAACTGTTACTACTAATTGTTTGCTAGATGTAGAAAATTTTGAAATGGTTAGTTACAGTATTTATCCTAATCCTACTTCAGGGATTTTAAATATTGATAGCAAAATTGACTTAAAAAGTGTTGCGATTTATGATGTGCAACTACGATTAGTTAATCAAATTGACCACCCATATAAAAACTTAACAGTAGATTTGAGTTCATTTTCTTCAGGATGTTATTTTTTAAAAATATTGTCAAGTGAAGGAGTCATGAGTACAAAAAAGATTGTTAAAGAATAAAATCTTAATACTCCAATTTTCCCACATGGCGCATCACGCGAATGGTTTTGTTTTTGCGTCGTTCAACATAACTTGAAGAATTAACCGCTTTGTATTTTCGTGGACTTGGCAATATCGCTGCAATTGAGGCCGCTTCGTATTTGGTTAAATTATCGGCACTTTTGTGAAACCAGTGTTTGCTGGCGGCTTCGGCACCATATACGCCATCGCCCATTTCAATGCTATTGAGGTAGACTTCCATAATGCGTTTTTTACCCCAAATGAGTTCGATTAAAATGGTATAATAAGCTTCTAGCGCTTTTCTAACATAACTACGCCCTTGCCACAAGAAAACATTTTTGGCGGTTTGTTGGGAAATGGTACTTCCGCCTTTGAGTTTTTTGCCTTTTAAATTACCACTAAACGCTTTGTTCATAGCGCTAAAATCGAAGCCATTGTGTTTTAAAAACATTCCGTCTTCACTAGCAATTACTGCTTTTTGAAGGTTCATTGAAATTTCGCTTAAAGGCACCCAATCGTGACTGCAGACCATATCTTTTCCATCCGCATTATGTTCAAGAGCTCTCACGGCCATTAAGGGAGTAAAGGGAACGGGCACAAACTTAAAAAGCAGCACTAAAGCAATAGAAATAATATTAAACCAAAGAAAAGCTTTCCATAAAAAGCGTTTTACTTTACTTCCAAAACTGGTATTTTCTTTTTTAGTACTTCGAGTTGAAGCGGTTTTTTTTGATGCCATTTATACTAAATCTGCTAATTCTTGTCCAATTAAACTGCCAATAGCTACCCCCATGCCACCCATACGAACACCGCAAAACACATTGTTCGACAAGGATTTCACGATGGGGCTTTTATGGGCGCCAACTCCCATAATGCCACTCCATCGGTGGGCCACTTTAAAATCAGTTTGAGGCAAAATTACGGTTTTTAGTAATTCTTCCAATTTATTCTGGATCAATTCTGTTTGTTGGAGTGACGTCGTGGTTTCGCCTTCAAAGTCTAAGTTACGACCGCCACCCAATAAGATTCGGTCATTAATATTTCGGAAATAGTAATAGCCTTTGTCGAGATGAAACGTGCCTTTAATATCCAAATTCGGAATGGGCTCGGTGATTAAAACTTGTGCCCGCGCCGGTTTTACTTCGCCTTGAGTGAGTTCACTGGCAAATCCATTGGTGGCAAACAAAAGTTTTTGGGTACTAAAACTATAATCGTTTACTTCAATTTCTACCGCATTTCCGGTATCGGTGAAGTTTTTTACGGTTTGGTTGTTCAAAATCAGAATGCCGTTTTGATATACTTTTTTCAACAACGCTTGCATCATGTTCCCGGTGTCAATTTGGGCTTCAAACGGATTGAATATGGTGTATTCTTTAATGTTCTGAAAGCCAAAACGATCGACATTTTTTTCAAAGACCTCATTTCGAAATAATGGTCGTAGCAATTCATTGATAAACGGAAGTTTTTGCAAACATTCGGTATAGGTCGTTTCATCGTTTTCTAAAAACAATTCGTAACCCCCATGAGGTTTAAAATCAATGGCTGCATCACTTAGGTTTTTGCGTAGTAATTGAAGGCCGTTCCAACGTTTTTGAACCAGTTGTATCACTTCTTCTTCGGTATGTGATTTTAGGTCGTCAATGATTTCCGATAGACTTCCAAAACAAGCGAAACCGGCATTTTTAGTACTGGCACCTTCGGGTAACATTCCTTTTTCGAGAATTAGAATTTTACTGTCCGGAAAACGTTCCCGCAAACGCAAAGCGGTATGTAATCCCACAATTCCACTGCCCACAATCGTATAATCGACATCGGTAAACCAATTTTTTATTTCCCAATAACTTAACTGCATTTTCTATAACTGATTTGAAAAGTGGTTCCTTTATTAAGTTCCGAATGTGCCACTTTAATTTTTCCTTTGTGATATTCTTCCACGATTCGTTTGGTAAGCGAAAGCCCTAATCCCCAACCTCTTTTTTTAGTGGTAAAACCGGGTTCAAATACTTTTTGAAATTGATTTTTGGCAATCCCTTTTCCAGTATCGGAGATTTTAATTTTGATAAATGGGCCTTCTTCTACCATTACGATTTTAATGTCCCCTCGACCGCGCATGGCGTCAATTGCATTTTTGACTAAATTTTCAATGGTCCAACTATGTAAAACAGGATTTATATTGACTTTAAGTGATTTTTCAGGGGCTTGAAAATCGAAAGTCACCTGACCTGAAAAACGGGATTGTAAGTATTCGTAGGCAGTATAGGTTTCGGCAATGATGTCTTTTTCTTCTAATACGGGTTCTGATCCGATTTTAGAAAAACGATCAGTAATTTGAAGCAAACGGTTGATGTCTTTTTCAATTTCGACAACAGTGGTTTCATCGACATTATCAGCTTTCATGATTTCTACCCAACCAATCAACGAGGAAAGAGGAGTGCCGATTTGATGGGCTGTTTCTTTAGCCATTCCCGCCCAAAGTTTGTTTTGTCCTGAAATTTTGTTGGTTTTGTAATAATTATACACTAGAGCACCAAAGAGAAAAATAATCAGTAGCAGTGCCACCGGATAATATTTTAATTTACTCAGCAAAGGCGAATTGGCATAATACAAGTATTGAAAACTATTCTCGTCGATTCTAATTCTAATTCTATTGTTGGCTTTTTTGAATTGTTCCAGTAGCATTTTCGATTGCTTAGGGTCGTTAACAATTTCTTCATCAATGTTGTTACTGCCTAAAATACTGTCTTTTTCGTTGGTTAAAATATTAGGAATCGTCGTATTGTTGGTGATAATTTGAAGCGGTAAATCGACATCGGTATTGTCGCCAGCATTATGAAGCGACTTTTGCGCGGTAGCCCACAATTCCATTTTGTTGCGTTCTTCTTCTTTAAAAATTTGGAAAAAAGAATAGGTATTCCATAAAATCAAAACAATGATTAGGAACGAAAGGCCTACTATTATCCAACGCATGGCGTTTCTACGGTTTGAAAAAATCATATAGTTTCTTGAGTGGATAAATATAGTAAAAGTCTATTTTCTTTGCTCTATTTTCTTTGTTCTTTTCTTACTTTTGTTCCAAATCAGTTTATAACGAAACAAAGCGAAGCAAGTTCCATCAACTGTAAATAATAAATATAGTAAAAGAGATGAAAAGTTTTTCTCCAAAAGACATCCCTACTCCGCAATTGCAAGGTTATTTGCAGGGAGCTATTGCACCACGACCTATTGCTTTTGCCAGTACAATAGACGAAGAAGGCCGACCTAATTTGTCTCCGTTTAGTTTTTTCAATGTGTTTAGTGCGAATCCGCCAATTTTGGTTTTTTCTCCTGCGAGACGCGTGCGAGGCAATACCACTAAACATACTTTGGAAAACGCTATGGCCACCAAAGAAGTGGTGATTAATGTAGTGAATTATGATATCGTGCAACAAATGTCCTTATCAAGTACTGAATATGCCGAAGGGGTAAACGAATTTGAAAAAGCAGGGTTAACAGCCGTTGCCTCTGATATCGTAAAACCAGCTCGTGTGGCCGAATCGCCCGTACAATTTGAATGTAAAGTCAACGAAGTGATTCATTTAGGAACCGAAGGTGGCGCCGGGAACTTAATCATTTGTGAAGTGGTTCGTGTGCATGTCAATGAAGCCGTTTTGGATGAAAATGGCGTGATTGATCAGCATAAAATTGACTTGGTTTCCCGTTTGGGTGGGAATTGGTATTCGCGTTCCAATATGGGATTGTTTGAAGTGCCAAAACCCTTGGTTACGCTAGGAATTGGCGTTGATGCGATTCCAGATTTTATTAAAGAAAACGGATTTTTTACGGGCAATGATTTGGGAATGTTAGGAAATATCGAAGCCTTGCCCACGGAAGAAGAAATTGCTATATTTGTCCAAGAAAATTTTACAATTAAAGCCGTTTTGAGTGCTGATGACCGTCACAAAGTCAATCAGTTAGCCAAAGAATATCTAGAAAAACAAGACATACTTTCGGCATGGAAAGTATTGTTAGCCAAATAATAAATTTAAGAGCAATGGAAGTTACAGGAAGAATTAAAGTGATTAACCCAACACAAGAGGTTAGTGCATCATTTAAGAAAAGAGAGTTAGTGGTTACAACGGAAGAGCAATATCCACAAACGATAATGATAGAATTTACGCAAGCAAAAGTGGATGATTTGAATAACTTCCAACCAGGTGAGCAAGTAAAAGTGTCGATTAATTTAAGAGGTCGCGAATGGGTAAACCCACAAGGCGAAACGAAATATTTCAACACCATTCAAGGATGGAGAATTGAGCGTTTACAACAAGAAGCACCTGCGGGTCAGCCAATGCCAGCAATGCCAGCAGCTCAAGCGTTCGAACCAGCGCCAAGCTTTAACGAAGAAGAACACGACGATTTACCTTTTTAATTAGCATTAAAAAGCCAAATCCCAAAAGTCAAATCCCAAATTCCAATTGAAGGTTTTTGGGATTTTTTATTCAAAAGTTTCATAAATTGGAATGTTGTAATTGGAATTTGAAAATTTAAAAATATGTATTTCATCACCAAAGAATTATACTTTCCACCTGTCGAGCAAACCTCCAAAGAAGGCATCTTAGCTATTGGTGGTGATTTGTCTCCGGAGCGTTTACTTTTGGCGTATAAAAACGGTATTTTTCCATGGTTTGATGATAACGATCCCATTATGTGGTGGTGTCCCGCCGATCGAATGGTGTTGTTCCCAGAAGAATTCAAACCGTCTAAAAGCATGCGAAATGTGATTAATAAAGGTATTTATGAAGTAACCTTCAATAAAGACTTTAGAGGTGTCATGAAAAATTGCCAACAAATCAAACGAGAAGGACAACACGGCACTTGGATTACCGATGAAATGCTTGATTCCTATACTTTTTTACACGAAATAGGACGCGCCATGTCGGTTGAGGTGTGGTTTGAGCACCAATTGGTAGGTGGTTTGTATGGGGTTGACATGGATCATGTGTTTTGTGGTGAAAGCATGTTTTCGTTGATGAGTAATGCTTCCAAAGTGGCATTTATAGCACTTGTGGCTTATCTAAAGAAAAACAAATACGAACTATTAGATTGCCAGATGTATAATGATCATTTGGCGAGTTTGGGCTGTCGTGAAATTCCAAGAGAGGATTTTATAGACATTTTGAAGAAGCATTAATTTTCCAACTTCGGCAAGTTTTTCACATACAATTCCTCTACTTTTTTTCTGGCCCAATCGGTTTTGCGTAAAAAAGTCAGACTCGACTTAACCGATGGATTATCTTTAAAGCATTTAATGTTAATTAGTTCTGCCAACGTGTCAAAGCCATAAAAGTCAACCAATTGTTCTACAATGGTTTTTAAGGTGATACCGTGAAGTGGGTCGTTGTTTTTTATCATATTTTACTGCTTACTGCGACTGAATACTTTTTTCTAACTTCTTCTCCAGCAATCTTCCACGTGATCATTGACCATTCCGGTGGCTTGCATGTGGGCATACACTACAGTGGAACCTACAAATTTGAATCCTCGTTTTTTCAAATCTTTGCTCAATTGGTCCGATATTTCAGTGGTCGCTTGTACGTCTTTTAACGATTTCGGGTTGTTGTCTATCGGTTTTCCACCTACAAATCCCCAAATGTATTGGGAAAAACTTCCAAACTCTTCCTGTACTTTTATAAAAGCTTGCGCATTGGTTACTGTTGCTTTGATTTTTAAGCCATTTCGGATGATGCCTGCATCTTCTTTTAAAGCCTCCATTTTTGCATCTGTATAAACAGCTATTTTGTTATAATCGAAGTTGTCGAAGGCTTTTCTAAAATTCTCGCGTTTGGCCAAAATAGTATACCAACTCAATCCCGCTTGAAAGGTTTCCAAAACCAAAAATTCAAAGATAGTAGCATCATCATACACGGGATTTCCCCATTCGTTATCGTGATAATTGCGGTATAAATCGTCTTTTTCGCACCAGGCACAACGTTTTTTTTCCATGCTTTGTGATTTTTGTTACGTATTGCTTTTTGAATTAGTTGTAAATTTACACAAATAATGATTTAAAAATGAAAACAGAAATCGCACAAGGAGTTGTAAAAGGCATTTCGTACCCCGAATACAGAAAGATAGTTACTGATTTATTAGCAGAAGGAAAATCGACCGGTAACGAGCAAAGTGAAGAGTTGTTGCATTACAGTAAACTTAACGAAACCCGAATGCATCGCCTAGACAAAACCATTCATGTTACTGATGAAGTGATTGAAAAAATACACGCTTTAAAAAAGGAATATATTTGGTTAGTGCTTTCGGAAGGTTGGTGTGGTGATGCCGCTCAAATTGTACCGGTTTTGTTTAAAATTGCTTCTGTGAGTGATAAAATTACCATGAAGTTGGTTTTTAGAGATGAAAATGAAAGACTCATGAATTTCTTTTTAACTAATGGTGGAAAAGCAATACCCAAAGTGATTATTTTAGATGCCGAATCATTGGAATTAAAAGGATCATGGGGACCAAGACCCGAAGGGGCCACCCATTTGATAAAAAGCTATAAAGAACAATATGGTGTAGTAGACGAAACGGCCAAAACAGAATTAC
>JAGORP010000100.1 GCA_018062725.1 Flavobacterium sp. | reverse complement strand
CTATTAATGGTGTTATCTCTTAGCGTTAGCTACGGGCAAAAAAAGAAAAGTGCCAAAAAAGCAACTCCAGCTTCTTCTGAAGTTTTAGCTAAAAATGGAGATGCTTCCGTAAAAATGAACAAGTCGAAAGTGATTTTGATTGTAGCAAAAGACACTATGGTTTTGGCTGAAAATAAAACTACAGCTCCAAGTAATTGTAAAGTGGTACCCGTAAAAATTAAAACCAATACTTTTTATTGTGTAACATGGAATGAAACGGCCAAGACCGATTCCAAACTTAAAAAAGAAGAAGCGGCTATTGTGGAATCCCAAATTTGGAATCCGTTGACCAAAACCTTATTAGTAGGGAATACTCAAAAAACAGTAAAAGTGACCGAAATCGTTTTCCTTGACCGATTAAAAACGGCTTCTGAAACGCAATATAAAACACGTAACGAAGGCTATTTATTTTCGTTATTACCCAATGGGGACTTTTCATTAAGTAATAAATCGGCGACGACAAAATATGCGTATAACGAAAAATCTGCTCGTTACGAACCTATCAAAAAGAAATAATTATTTCAATTGATTGATAAAAAAAGCGAGCTAAATAGCTCGCTTTTTTTATCTAAACCAACTTCCAATTTTGTGAAATTGTCTGCCTAAAAAAGTATGTTGTTCTAATTTATGTTCAGAATTTCTCATCGCATGGTTTTTAGTGTTTCTAAAAGGTTCATAATCGCTAACAATTACCATTCCACCTAATACCTTAGATGAATCGTTAAGTATTGCATTCATAATCGTTGAACTGCCCACAACTTTTGTAATATCTTTCATTCCCATAAAAGAAAATACTAAAGATTCTCCTTCTTTTGCTTGAATTGAATATTCACCTTGAAAATTTGTAGAAACGCCTCTTTGAGTTCCTTTTACAACAACATTTACACCTGGTAGTGGTCCAGATGAATCACTAATAACCCCAGTAATTGTTTTCATTTTGCTTTCTGGTGTTTCTTGTATTTGTGCTGGCATTCCTAAAAAATGTTTAGGTTCGGTTTGTTCTGTTTTCGGTTTTTCTTGCGCTACAGTTTTAGTGTTTGCCAATGATATCATTCCAAAAAATACAGATGCCAACCAAATAGATTTTTTTTCTCTAGGGAGTGTTAATTCTCGATCCAATTGGGTGTTTAAAAATCGTCCGCATAATTTTTGGTCATTATTATACGCTTGAATAATTTCACGATCGGTTGCTTTGGTAAAATCGTAGACGTTCTTTTTGCATGCACTACAAAATTTTCCTTTTTCGGCGGGTGTCATCATTTGCCAGTTTTCGTGACATGGTTCGGGTATGGTAATTTGAAGTTTTTTCATAAATAGTTAAAATAAAAAATGATCTCTTTAATAAAGAGACCATTTTTCATCAAAAGGTTGGGAGTAAGACTATTTTATTTTTAGCTCAAACATTTTATCCCAGTTTTTTCCGGTTACAAATAAGGTCTTTGTTTTAGGATTGTAGGCAATTCCATTTAATACATCAACGTCAGGATGTTGGGTTACTTTCGACTTTAATTCGGATAAATTAATAACCGCTTCAATGGCTCCAGATTTTGGATTGATGACTGCAATGGCATCTTTTTGGTAAATATTTCCATAGATTTTACCATCAATCCATTCCAGTTCGTTAATGGCAGGAACTTTTGTACTTGAGGTATATACGTGTAAATAATCAACTTCTTTAAAAGATTCGGGATCAATGATGCTAATTCGGTCTGAACTATCAGTCATATATAAATGTTTGCCATCACTAGTTAGACCCCATCCTTCCATTTTTTTGAAATATTGGAATGTTTTTTCTTTTTTAAAAGTATCAACATTATAGACATAACCTTCATTATTTTGCCAAGTTAGCTGGTACAATTTATTATTGAGAATTGTAATGCCTTCTCCAAAATATTCAACAGGCAATTCTATTTTCTTTATAACTTTCCCCGTCTTATAATCTACTTTTCTGATACTCGAAAATCCGCGTTCACCTGTACTATTTCCAGCGCCATTTCCTGTGCCTTCAAATAACGTGTCGCGGTAAAATTCTAAACCTTGTGTATAGGCTTTCATGTCGTGCGGATAGGTATTTACGATGGTGTAGCTTAATAATTTAGGTTCAATAGCCGATACCATCTCTACACGAGTTCCGGTTTCAAATGTTTCACCTTCAAAATAAACAATAGCTTTTAGGTTTTGATAGCCTAGTTTTTCATTGTCTAATTTGATATTTAAAGCTGTATTTCCTTTCGAAGAACCAATTCTTTTGTTGTTATTAAAATACGCCACCGAATCGATAGTGAGTTCTTTTTTGTTCGTTACGGTTAACGAAATGGGATCTCCAGAATGATACATCATCTTAAATTGGCTCTCATCTATAGAAAATAAATTTTTTTTATCGCCTTCACAACTTGCTCCAAGGAGAATTAAAGAGGTGATTGCTAAGAAGTTATATTTTTTCATTTTAAAATTATTTACAAATACAATATACAAAGGCTTTTATATAAACCAAAGCGTTTGCAAAAATACAAAAAGATTGTATATTTGCACCGGCAAGTCCTACACGACCAGCTCCTGCAGACTCCTCCAGGGTGGGAACGCAGCAAAGGTATGCGGTTGTAGCGGTGCGATGTAGGTCGCTTGCCATTTTTTTTGTCATTGCGAGCATAGCGAAGCAATCTTTTGATTTAATCTTTCCACTATTTATCTCCCAATTCGCGGAGATTTTTTATTTTTATACCAAACCCAATTTCAATGCAATTATCTTGGCAAATTGTAAAACTACAGCTTAAAGAAACATTCTCGATTTCATACGGAAACTATTCCTTCAGAGAAGCGTTAATTGTAACGTTATCACATAAAGGAGAATTTGGTTATGGCGAATGTACCGCTATAGATTATTATGGAATCAATTTGGAGGATTTGATTCAGAAAGTAAAGCGCTGTAAGGATGTAATAGAAGCGAATCCAATGGTATATCCATTGGAGTTTTATACATTTCTTCTCCATTTAGATTTGGGATCCTTTTTGACTTCCGCTTTAGACTGTGCCTATTGGGATTTATATGGAAAATTAGAAGGGAAAAGTTTTATAGAATTAAATAACATAGCGACCCATTCTGTTCCAGATTCTTCGATTACTATCAGTATTGATTCCATAGAAAATCAAATCGAAAAAATTCAGAAATCGAGTTGGTCAAAATTTAAAGTCAAATGTAACGGATTGAGTAAGGATTCCGTGGAAAGATTAGTACAATTGCCGTATGAAATTGCCTTAGATTCGAATGGAAGTTTTAATGGAGTGGATTGTAATTGGCTTCAAAACCAAGAATTTGCTTCGAAATTTACTTATTTGGAGCAACCTATGAAACCCGATTTGTATGCTAGTTTAATCCGTGATAAATATGCCAATTGGATGGCGGATGAAGATTGTCAGAGCCAAAATAATTTACGTTCTTTACAACCGCATTATAAAAGTATCAATATCAAATTGGTTAAATGTGGTGGATTAACACCTGCCTTAGTATTAATAACCGAAGCCCGAAAGCTTAATTTTAATATTATGATGGGTTGCATGACCGAGTCAAGTATCGGAATTTCAGCAGGTTGTGCTTTAGTGCCATTAGTGGATTATTGTGATTTGGATGGCGCCAATTTAATAGCCAACGATATTGCCAACGGAAGTACAATAATAAATGGTAAAATAGAAATCTCAGATAAACCAGGTTTGGGAATCGACATTAAAATATAAATTTAAATTAGAAATAGGAAGAAGATTGCTTCGTTCCTCACAAAAACATATGAGTAAAGTAGTATTAATTACAGGTGGTTCCTCAGGAATTGGAAAATCAATTGGGGAATTTTTGCACGCGAAAGGTTTTATCGTTTACGGCACTAGTCGAAATCCGGAGAAAATCACAAACTCGGTTTTTCCTTTACTAGTTTTGGATGTTCGAAATGTAACTTCAATTAAAAACGCTATCGCTGAAGTAATTTCAAAATCGGGTCGTTTGGATGTAGTAATCAACAATGCAGGTGTTGGAATTACCGGACCGATTGAAGAAATTCCGACGGAAGAAATCAAAAATAATTTTGAAACCAATTTGTTTGGCCCTATTGAAGTGATGAAAGCGGTTTTACCACAAATGCGTTCTCAAAAATCAGGATTAATCATTAATATTACGTCGATTGCAGGTTATATGGGATTGCCATATAGAGGAATTTATTCGGCATCAAAAGGTGCGCTTGAGCTGGTTACGGAAGCCATGCGAATGGAAACCAAACCATTCGGAATTCACCTTACTAATATTGCTCCTGGCGATTTTGCAACCAATATTGCTGCCGGACGTTATCATGCACCCGTTATAAAAGGATCGGCGTATGAGAATGTGTATGGAAAGACTTTAAATGAAATGAATACGCATGTCGATAGCGGAAGTAATCCTAACGTAATGGCTGAGACAGTATATAAAATTATTCAAACTCCAAATCCAAAAGTGCATTATAAAGTAGGCGCTTTTATGCAAAAGTTTTCGATAGTTTTAAAACGTATTTTACCCGATACGGTTTATGAAAAAATGTTAATGAATCATTATAAATTGTAATGATACATTTTCCGAATGAATTTAGAACGTTGGAATCTGAGCGATTGATTTTGAAAGAAATTTCAATGCATGATTGTGACTTTTTATTTGAGATTCGAAACAATGAAGATAATAATCGATTTATCGGTAGAAAAAAATCTACTTTAGAACAAGTACAGCAATTTATAACTGATAGAATTGCCGATTTTGCAGCAAAAAAAGGAATTACCTGGATGATTTATAATATAGAGTTCAAACAGAATATAGGTTCTATATGTTTGTGGAATTTTAATTTTGAAAAGAATTCAGCAGAAATAGGTTATGAATTATCTCCGGAATTTCAGGGCAATGGATTTATGCAAGAAGCCTTGTCAAAAGTTATTAATTTTGGATTTAATGAACTAAATTTGCAATCTATTGAAGCTTTTACGGATATAGATAATAAGCCTTCCATAAATGCATTGGTAAAATATAATTTTATTCAAAACACAGCTTTTGAATCGGAAGAACCAGAAAATTTAATAATGTTTAAGTTAACAAGTACACAACTATAATTTTTAAATAAAATCAGATGAAATTTTTTATTGACACTGCCAATTTAGAGCAAATTAAAGAAGCACAAGCACTTGGAGTATTAGATGGTGTTACCACTAATCCATCGTTAATGGCAAAAGAAGGAATTACCGGAAAAAACAATATTTTAAAGCATTACGTTGACATTTGTAATATTGTAGATGGTGATGTAAGTGCCGAAGTAAATGCAATGGATTTGGAAGGCATGATTAAAGAAGGGGAGGAATTGGCCGACTTACACGAGCAAATCGTGGTAAAATTACCAATGACCAAAGAAGGAATTAAAGCGTGTAAATATTTTTCAGATAGAGGAATTAAAACCAATGTAACGTTAATCTTTTCTGCTGGTCAAGCATTATTGGCAGCGAAAGCGGGAGCAACGTATTGTTCACCTTTCTTAGGAAGATTAGACGATGTTTCTACAGATGGTTTAAATCTTATTCAAGAAATTCGTGATATTTATGATAACTACGGATTTGAAACTGAAATTCTTGCAGCATCTGTACGTCACACAATGCACATTGTAAACTGTGCTAAAATTGGTGCCGATGTTATGACAGGACCTTTATCAGCAATTACAGGATTGTTAAAACACCCATTAACGGATATTGGAATTGCGCAATTCATTGCTGATTTCGAAAAAGGAAATAAATAGTTTTTACTGGATTCAGTAAAAAAGAAAACAAAAAAAGGCTTGAAAATAAATTCAAGCCTTTTTTGTTTTATACTAGAAGTAATTATTCTTGCATCGTATGATACACGTTCATTACGTCATCATCTTCTTCAATTTTTTCTAATAATTTCTCAACATCAGCTACTTGATCAGCAGTCAATTCTTTTGTAATTTGAGGAATTCTTTCAAAACCAGAAGATAAAATTTCTATGTTTCTGTTTTCTAATTCTTTTTGAATCGCACCAAAACTTTCAAATGGAGCATACATCAAAATACCATCTTCATCGGCAAAAATTTCTTCCACACCGAAATCGATCATTTCTAATTCTAATTCTTCTACATCTTGTCCTTCAGCAGGAATTCGGAAATTACAAGTATGATCAAACATAAATTCAACCGAACCTTGCGTTCCTAATTGTCCGTTACATTTGTTGAAGTAACTTCTAATATTTGCTACTGTTCTATTGTTATTGTCGGTTGCAGTTTCAATTAAAATTGCAATTCCGTGAGGGGCATACCCTTCAAATAAAACTTCTTTATAGTTGGCAGTGTCTTTGTCAGATGCCTTTTTGATCGCACGATCTACATTGTCTTTGGGCATGTTAGCCGCTTTGGCATTTTGAATAACGGCTCTCAAACGGGAGTTGGTTTCCGGAGATGGACCTCCTTCTTTAACCGCCATTACAATATCTTTCCCAATTTTTGTAAACGTTTTAGCCATAGCTGACCAACGTTTCATTTTACGTGCTTTTCTAAATTCGAACGCTCTTCCCATTTCTATATGAGTTTATTATTTTTCAGATTGCAAATTTATATTTTTCAATAGCAATATCAAAATTCAATAACAATATCAATATCCAATTGGATTCATATTGACATTACTATTGTTATTGTCATTGAAATTGATTACTTTTTATAAAATGGCAATTTTACCACTTTCGCTGGAATGTCATTTTTACGAATTCTGATAAAAATTTCAGAATCTACAGCCGATAGACTTGTAGGAACATAACCTAGGCCAATTCCTTTATTCATAGACGGTGACATCGTTCCTGAAGTTACAATTCCAATTACAGTTCCGTTAGCATCTACGATTTCATAATCATGACGCGGAATCCCTCTTTCTGTTAATTCGAAAGCGACTAATTTACGCGAAACTCCTGCTTCTTTTTGTTTTTTAAGGTTTTCGGAATTGGTAAATTCTTTGTCAAATTTGGTAATCCAACCCAATCCGGCTTCCAATGGAGAAGTAGTATCGTTGATGTCGTTTCCGTACAAACAGAATCCCATTTCCAAACGTAAGGTATCACGAGCCGCTAATCCAATTGGTTTGATTCCGAAAGCAGCACCGGCTTCAAAAACTTTGTTCCAAATGGTTTCAGCATCTTCATTTTTGAAATAAATTTCGAATCCACCCGAACCCGTATATCCTGTTGCAGAAACGGTTACGTCTTTCACTCCTGCAAATTCTCCAATTTGAAAAGAATAATAGGGCATGTTAATCAAATCAATTGACGTTAACGATTGCATAGCTTCTGCGGCTTTTGGTCCTTGAATCGCCAACAAAGAATAATTATCAGAAAGATCTTGCATGTCTACACCTAAGTCATTGTGTGACGAAATCCAATTCCAATCTTTTTCAATATTTGAGGCATTAACCACCAACATATAA
>JAGORP010000099.1 GCA_018062725.1 Flavobacterium sp. | reverse complement strand
CAAATCCCAATTGATTCATTATAGTACAAGCCTGTGCGCTACGACCGCCAGCTTTACAATACACATAATAATTTTTAGATTTATCCAATTCTTCAACTTGATAAATAAATCCTTGTCCTTTATATATATCTATATTTATGGCTCCCGGAATTATTCCATCAAGGCATTCATCTTCGGTTCTTACATCAAGAATGACGGCATTATCATCTTCTTGAAGTTTGGTCCACCATTCTTCTTGTATTAAGTTCATTTTATTGCTGTTTTAATTATCAAAAATACTATGCTTTTATGGAACATCCAATAGCTTTGGTTGTTTTTACTTCAATTTCCTTCCCTTCTAATAATGAATTTACAGCATTTTCTACATATTTCGTTTTCACTGCAGTTTCATCATTATAGTTGTCATCTATGGCACCAATGTATTTAACTACATTCCCTTCATTTGTTTTTTGAAGCAGGTACACATGTGGTGTTTTGGTTGCTCCATATTGAGGATAAATTTTCTGCCCTTCATCAAATAAATACGGAAAAGTAAATCCTTTCTCTTTGGCTCTTTCTTTCATCATTTCGAAACTATCTTTAGGTTGCACAGCTGGATTGTTTGGGTTTATTGCAATTACTGGGTAGCCTAAAGTCTTGTATTTTTTGTCCAAAGCAATAATTCGGTCTTCATAAGCCACTGCATACGGGCAGTGATTACAAGTAAAAACCACAATAAAACCTTTGGCTTCTTTAAAATCTTGTAAAGAAACTTTCTTGTTATTCACATTCTTCAGGCTAAAATCGGTGGCCATATCCCCTACTTGGTATCCCGTATTAAAACGATTCCAGCTAAATGCACTTAAGACGACAAATAAGGCAACTCCAACAAATAATTTGACTGTTTTCATAGTTTTTATTTTAAAATTGTTTTTAATTCATTTTCTAATTCTTCATAGGTAAAAGTGCGTTCGTAAAATTTACGCTCAGAAGCAGAATACATTATTGTAGCCGGAATAGATCCTGACCAGTTTTTGGCCACTTTTTCAATCCAAGTATTGGCATCGGGATCATCCAAATGAATGACTTCCGACTGTAATTTCTTCTTAATAATAAACGGAATTAAATTTGATTCAATTTTTTTGGGCATATCCAAACTGACTAAAATTACCTTAACCCCTTTATTTTTATACTGTTGGTTTAATTTTTCAAAATAAGGAAGTTCTTTTACGCAAGGCAAACACCAAGTCGCCCAAAAATTAATTACGTAGGTATTGCCATCTTTTACATTCAAAAACCCTTCGAAATTTTTAAAATCATAAGAATTTATTTCAACGCCATTGGAATTATATTTTTTAATGGGTAACCAGTTGTTTTTATTCGTTTGACCCAACACAACAGTCGAAAACAGTACTAAAATCAGAACTAGACCTTTCATAATTGTATAAAATTTACTTTAAAAATAACCATTCTTTTTTCCTTAAAAATAAATATTAACAAAAATTTAATAGACATTTGTATATACAAATAAAAAATAGTTATACATTTGTACATACAAATTTCATAAAGATGAAAATTGAAGAAGAAATAAAAAGTACAGTTGAATTATCCTTAGCGAAAAAAGTATTGCTCAACTTATCATTTACTAGAAATATGGTGGGTGATAAATTTTTGGAAGTTCTAAAGCCCTTCGACTTATCAAGCGAACAATACAATGTACTAAGAATATTAAGGGGCCAAAAGGGAAAGCCAGCCAATATGGCTTGCATACAGGAGCGAATGATTGCGAGAACAAGTAACACTACTCGATTAGTAGATAAATTATTAGCAAAGGAGTTGGTTTGCAGAAAAGTTTGTCCTGATAATCGTCGCAAAATGGAAATTACAATTACCAACAAAGGATTAGAAGTGTTAGCTCAATTAGATCCAGTTGTTATCGAACATGAAAACTCTTTTGCAAAGAAATTTTCGGCATCAGAATTGCAGTTATTAAATGAATTATTAGAAAAATACAGAAGTTAATATTATGAGTAAATTTATAGAAAATCAGAATTGGCGATATGCCACCAAAAAATTTGATGCTACAAAAAAAATAGCTTCAGAAGATTTAGAAATTTTAAAAGAAGCAATACGTTTAAGCTCTTCTTCTTATGGATTACAGCCTTACAAGGTTTTAATCATTGAAAACCCCGAACTAAGAGCAAAAATACAACCAGCAGCTTGGGGACAATCGCAAATAGTAGAATCCTCTCACTTATTTGTATTTGCAAATATGACAAATTTAGGCGAAAATGAAATTGACCAATACATAGAGCAAATTGCTGAAACAAGAGGAATTCCTGTTGAAAATATTGCCGGTTATGGAGATTTTATGAAATCTAAAATTGCTTCCTTACCAGAAAACATTAAAAACACTTGGACGGCCAAACAAACCTATTTAGCTTTAGGAAATTTACTTAATGCTGCAGCGGAATTAAAAATTGATGCCACTCCAATGGAAGGTTTTGAGCCAGAAAAAGTAAACGAAATCTTGGGTTTAACAGAAAAAGGATTAAACGCCGCTTTAATTGCAACGGTAGGTTACCGTCATGAAGAAGACAGTACGCAATTCAACAAAAAAGTACGCAAATCAAAAGAAGAATTATTTATCAATCTATAATTATTAATTAAAACAAATTTAAAAATGAAAAATTTAAAATCAATTGCATTAGCATTAGTAGTAGCCTTAGGAACATTAACGGCAACGGCTCAAACAGCTACAAAAGTAGACGCTTCAAAAAGTAAAGTACTTTGGTTAGCGAAAAAAGTGGGTGGACAACACAATGGAGATATCAATTTGAAAGAAGGAACTTTAATCTTCAAAGGTAAAAAATTAGCAGGTGGTAACTTTACCGTTGATATGACTTCAATTAACACTACTGATTTAGAAGGTGAATGGAAAGGTAAATTAGACGGACACTTGAAAGCGGATGATTTCTTTGGTGTTGAAAAATTCCCAACGTCAACTTTAGTTTTCAAAAAAATTGGTGCAAAAAAAGCGGCAAACACTTATACTGTTGAAGCTGATTTAACAATCAAAGGAATTACTGCTCCTGTTACTTTTGACATTGTTGCAAACAAAGGGGTTGCCAATGCTACATTAATGATTGATAGAACAAAATACGACATCAAATATGCTTCTAAAAACTTTGGAGCTTTAGCTGACAAAGCAATTGATGATGAATTTGAATTAAAAGTACAATTGAAATACTAATCAAAACCGATTTATTTCAAAGAAAAAAGCCACGCATAGCGTGGCTTTTTATTGATTGCTATTTTTCAAAAAAAGCTTTAATCTTTTCATGATACTTCTTATCAGCAACTTGATATACTTCCTTTAAAAAGTCTGTAGAAATAGGTTTTGGAGCAGGATATTTATGTTTAGCCAGAAATTCATGTAAAGCCAAATTCACCTTGTCCTCCCCTATTAATTCACTCAAATTATACATACTTACTGCTCCTTTTGAATAAGAAATATGTGTTTTTTCACCTGTAACCTTAATCAAAGGAACATCTCCTGAGAAGCCTTTTTCACTTTCAAATATATCTTGGTGCAAGGCCACGTATTCTTCGGTTTTTTGTTTGCCATACATTTTTTTGAGCAACATCAATTCGGTATACATGGCTAAAGTCTCTGTGAGCATCACATCACCTACTCGCTCATCGGGATCAATTTGAGAATTTCCCCACCACAAATGAGCCAATTCATGTCCCGACAATTCATTAATTACATCTTGCTTTTTGTCCGCCAAAATATTGCTGTGAAATGCCATACTTTCATTCATATAAATCGTGGCTGGATAGGCCGTTGCATTAAATCCTTGTGTAAAACTTGAAATTTCGGCAAATCGAATGGTTTTGAATGGATATTTTCCAAAATTAGTTTCGCAATAATCCATTGTAAGCTTAGCATTTTTAAGCAAGTGTGGTACATTTTCGTGATGTGTTGGATGGTAATATACTTCAAACCTTTTGCCTTTATACATTTCTTTTTTTACCGCATATTGGCCCGAAGAAATGGCAAAACGAAACGGTATAGCATCGATTTTAAACTGATAGACATTTCGGTTGTTTTCCTTCCAATGTTGTACCAACTCGCCCACTCCTATTACCGTTTGATTGGCTTCTGTTGAAACAATCATATCGAGTGAAATAAAATCATTGTTGGGTATTTTTGGAGCTTCTAGCGGTTTTATAGCTGTCCGTTTGCCCAATCGAAATTTTTTTCGAACATTTTCCTCTTCAATTTCACGGGAAGCCATATATCCAATTTGAGGATAATACCGACTAATACGCATAAAACTTCCATTTTCGACAATGGCATTAAATGATTGATGTCCGTTGACAGGTTTCCAATAGTAAGCTAATTCAAAATCGAATGTTAGCTTTTGCTCTGGAAATAAGGCTTTTTTCAAGTGTATCATTTGAAATTGATTCTTAACTAAAATAGGTCCGTTCTCAGTATGCAACACGGCATTTTTAATGATAAAATCGTCAGGAAAATTGAATACGATTTCAGTTATCGGTTGGTATGTTTTGTTTTCTAAAATATAATTCCCTTTGATAGTATATGCGTTTTGGGATGGAAACAAATCTACTCGTGTTGTTACATTGGTAATGCTTGGTTGTGGCTTACTTTGAAAAATTCGAAATTGCTTTTCGTAATGTACTTGTTTGATTTCCGAAATATTACTGTCTTTTGGAATGTATTCTGAAATTAAATTCTGACCTAAATAGGACACTAAACCAAAACTAAAAAATACGATTATCCAAAACCAAAATGTTCTAATTGCTTTTCTACGTTGATGCATCCAATACATCAGCAATAAAAGAATCACAAATCCGAAGAACAATCGTTGCAAAAAAGCACTTTCATAACTTCCAAAGCCATTCATATCGCTATAATCGAAAGAAATTGTCTGTAAGAATTTAAACAATGGATATTTTACTATTGTCTTCCCAAGAGATGTTGCCATCAGCAAAATAAAAAATCCAGAAGTAGCTAATGACAAATACTTGCTTTTAAAA
The DNA here is from genome assembly GCA_018062725.1 of Flavobacterium sp. The sequence goes on along the minus strand of JAGORP010000099.1, from coordinate 2,529 downwards.
AACTTTTGAATAAGCAATGTAAAACCACTCACCAAAATCAAAGGAAATGTGGTGAATAAAAAGGTTTTCGCATACACCTCCCATTCGATTATTGGATGGTTATAAAGCAACTGAAAAACAATTCCTTCCAGAATTAAAACAACTGTAAATACTATGCTCAAAATGATTAGTGTTAACCAAATGGACCAAAATTTCAAGGTATAATTGGTAGTACTTTCTTCGATATAATGAAAATTTGAAATCTTACTTCTCCAGTACAAATCGTTTGCATAAAAAACCAAAACCAATGCGCCTAAAACATAAAAATTTTGAATAATCGTAGACACCATTAAACCTGACGACGCATATTTTTGAGGCAATCGAATGCCTTTTTCGATTTCGGCATACATTTCCATTCCGACGGCAAAAAGTAAACTCAAAATTATCAACACAAACGGAATGCTTTTTAAGACATAAATCCAATGCATTTTCACAAATGAAAAAAGCGATTGCATTTTTACGGCAATCGAATTTTGGGTAGTCACGAAAGCAAAAGGAAGACAAGAAGTCACTTCATTTGAAACTTGATTTCCTTTAGACGATTTCCTTTTTTTTGAAATCGTGAATTTTTGGGTGATCAAAATCAGTATTAAAATTGAGAGGACTATAATTCCGATTCTATTGGCAAGTAAAATTCCGCTTAGAGGAACCCATTCAGTATTTCGTTGTACAATCGTTAAATGTGCTGTTTGATTGAAAAATGCCGACAATCCGAATGGATCCAAAATGGCTGAAATAATCTGTGCTTGCTTAGATTGTGGCAACTGATTGGCCATAAAAGGCGAACTAGAAAACAATAAACTCACCATATAAAATATGTAAAGCATTAATCCACTTACATATACATAAAGTTTGTTTTTAGTAAACCAGGCAACAACAGTTGTAATTACAACGACAAATAAAGTATTGATGGCAGTAAAAATAAGTATTGGAATGACGTAAAAAACAAGAGCAAAATTGACACTTTTCATTCCTTCAGAATCAAATTCACGACCAATAAAAAAACTTAGGGTTAAGAACATTGTAAATCCGAAACTCAATATAAAAATGGAAACAAAACGACTCCAAAGAAATTGTTTTTTCGAAATGGGCAATGAAAAATAAATAAAATGCAGATTATAATCTATTTCTTTTAAGGCCAATTGTGCTGAAAAAATTGTCCCAAAAAACAAACTGGTCAAACTCAAAAATCCAGTAATAAAAGCTACTTGATACGGCGAATTATAGGCTAGATTCTCACTTAACGTAAAACGAGCACTACTACCTGCAAAAATTCCAAAACTGATTAATGCCACTACTAAAAGTAGAAATCGCCAGTTTTTACCATACGATTTCAAATCAAATAAAATTACTGTTTTCATAATTTAATTTGATTTAAAGTATTGAAATACACTTCTTCCAAAGTTGGTGTGACAACTTCAAAATCAGGCAGTAATTCATCGGAAAACACTTTAATATTCAGCTTTCCACCAATATAATGTGACGCAATAATGTTGAAATTTGTGTAATACTTTTCTAATTGTTGTTTTTCAATTTGTTTTTGCCAAATTTTCCCTTTTAATTCGGTTACAAAATCGTTCGGTTTTCCTTGCAATAATACTTTCCCGTTTTGCATAATGGCCATTTGCGAACATAGATTACGCACATCTTCAACTAAATGGGTCGAAAGAATCACAATGCGTTCCGAACCAATTTCCGAAAGCAATCCATTAAAGCGATTACGTTCTTCAGGATCTAGACCAGCAGTGGGCTCGTCTACAATGATAATTTTAGGATTTCCCAATAAAGCTTGCGCAACGCCAAATCGTTGACGCATTCCACCAGAAAACGTATACACTTCTTTGTTTTTATGAGAAGCTAAATTTACTTTTTCCAATAACGAATCGATTTGTTCTTTTCGCTCTATCGTGTTGGAAACTCCCTTTAAAATGGCGATGTGATTCAATAAATCGTAAGCCGAAATCTTCGGATATACTCCAAAATCTTGCGGCAAGAATCCCAGTTGTTCTTTAATACACATTGGGTTTTCTAGAGCATTAATTCCGTTAAATAGTATTTCTCCAGAATCTGCCGGTTGTAAACCTACAATAGTTCGCATTAATGATGATTTTCCAGCACCATTAGGACCTAGTAACCCAAACATTCCGTTTTCGATTTTCAACGAAATAGCACTCAACGCTTGTACACCATTCAAATAGGTTTTCGTGAGATTTTTAATTGTTAAAATGTTCATTTTTTGATAATTATAATTGATGATTATTTTCGATTAGGGCAAAAAAAGCCCTGTCGGTTTAGAACCGATTTTTTTAAATAGTAGAAATTTAAATTGTTATTTTACGTATTCTAACACGTCTCCTGGTTGACAACTCAATGCTTCACAAATCGCTTCAAGAGTATCAAACCGAATCCCTTTAGCTTTGCCTGTCTTTAAAATGGATAAATTAGCAGTAGTTATACCAATTTTTTCAGCCAATTCTTTGCTTTGCATTT
>JAGORP010000098.1 GCA_018062725.1 Flavobacterium sp. | reverse complement strand
GGATAAAATAACTTTAAACACCTCTTTTTATTACAATCGCACCACAGGTTCATTTGAACAGGTTAGAAAAGAAACAGGTGAAATAATTAACGGAATTCCAGTAGTAGAAACGACCTTCTTTAATTTAGGAAAAAATGACCGATTAGGATTGGAGTTTACCTTAAATTATAATTTAAAGAAATGGTGGAAACTAAATGGAAATTTCAACTTCTTTAATAGTACGAATACAGGAGAATACAGCTACACAGATATCAATAACGTAGTGGTTACGCAAAATTTTGACAGAAAAGCAACAACATGGACAAGCAGAATTACGTCTAAAGTATCGTTACCCTATAAAATTGAATGGCAAACCAATGCAACCTATAATGCAGCACAAAAAACGGCACAAGGAAGCAATAAAGGCATTGCTGCTGCTAATTTAGCCTTCAGTAAAGATGTATTAAAAGATATGGGAACCCTTTCATTTAATGTCAATGATGTTTTCAATTCTCGTAAAAGAATTCAAGATACCGAACTTCCAAGAGTAACTTCGCACAGTGAAATGCAATGGAGAAGACGTAGTATTACTTTTTCATTTACATACCGATTCAATAAAAAGAAAACGGAAAGAGAAAAAGAAATCAAACCACGTCAAAATGATACGGGCGATGAGATGATAGGCGGTTAATCAAAAACAAAAAAAGTCCCAATTATGGGACTTTTTTATTTCTAAAAACAATATAATCTATTGTTCTACTGCTTCTCTTTTAGCTCTTTTCTCTTTATAGTTTTCCCACATTGCACCACCTATCCAATAGAACACGAAGTGAATTAGAAAAATCATCAACCAAAATCCCATTGTTAGGATGGTTAAGAAAAGTAAGAAACCTAAATACTGTTGAAATTCAAACATGTTTTCCGGAATTTTTGAATACTTCACAAATGTAAAAGTATTATTTGGTTTACCCAATAATAATTAGAAATTTATTTTACTTAGCTAAAGTGTTGATTAATACCATTTTTTCCATTTAAAATAGTAAATCATCCCCAAAAGCAAGAAAAACATAAATCCTAAAAGGGCAAAATAACCATATTTCCAATGTAATTCTGGCATATTATCAAAATTCATTCCGTACACACCCACGATAAAAGTTAAAGGCATAAAAAATACCGAAACTACCGTAAGCGTTTTCATTACTTCATTCATTTTGTGATTTTGCGAAGAAAAATAAAAATTAGAAGCACTTTCAAGTGATGTTAAATCGTATTCAATTTGTTCCAAAAGCTCTAAACACTTTTGATGCAATCGATCAAAAAAACTATAATTTTCTCTTTCAATGACATTAAACACGTTGTCTTCTTTCATACTTTTGATAGAATACAACGAATCACGAAGCGGAATGATGGAACGTTTTAAAAAATTAAAATTATCACGATGTTTCTCAATTTGTTCTAAAACTATCGGCTTGGTGGTTGTTTTGGAAATAGTAATTAGTTCTTCTACTTTATCTTCTTCGGCTTCAATGGTAATGTAAAAATTTTCCATAACTGCATCAAGCAAAAGATATAATAAATAATCTACTTTTTTCTCTCTCACAATGCCAGAACTGGTTCTTAATCGCTCCCGAATATGGGTAAAAAAATCACTTCTTTTCTCTTGAAATGATGTCAAAATACCGTCTTTAACCAAAAATGAAATTTGCTCCATATTTATATTGTCGGAATTCTTAATAGGAAGAATCGATTTTATGCTAAAAAACAACACATCATGATGCTCGTCTAGTTTTGTTCTTTTGGAAGTGTTTAAAATATCTCCCAACATGTACTTATCTACTTGCAAAAAATCACCGACTTGCTCAATAACTTCCGCATTATTTAATCCGTGAAGATTAAGCCAATTTTGTTTGGTTAAATTTATATTGCTGACTACTTCTGCAAAATAGCCATCTGAACATTCTGTTAAGTCTTGGCTATCATAGACAAACAATTGCATTTGTGTCGCAACCTCTTTATGAATTCCGGTATATTCTAAAAAAGTCGGAACAATCTTCTTCCCCTTTTTATATTTAATTTTTCGCACAGCAATATAATTTAAGAGTAATATTACAAAAGAATATGCAGTTTTTAGTAAAAATTTTATCAAAATTAAAACCTAGTACTTTCTACAATTGAAGAACTAATACTATTTTTACAAAAAAATTAAATGAAAACCTTACTCCTCAATATTAAAGAACTATTGCAAATTAGAGATACTTCAGTTACCAAAGTTTCTGGTGCCGAAATGGCGATTCTTCCTAAAATTGACAATGCCTTTTTATTGATTGAAGACGATGTCATTCTTGATTTTGGAACTATGGAAAATTGTCCAAATATCGTTGTCGACAAAACCATTGATGTTACCGGCAAAACCATTTTACCAACTTGGTGCGACAGTCATACGCATATTGTATATGCTGGAAATCGCGAACAAGAATTTGTGGATCGCATTAATGGATTGACCTATGAAGAAATTGCGAATCGTGGAGGTGGAATTTTAAATTCGGCAAAGAAATTAAACGAAACTTCGGAAGAAGAACTTTACAACCAATCGAAAGCACGCTTGGAAGAAGTTATGCAGCAAGGTACTGGTGCTGTAGAAATTAAATCAGGTTACGGATTGACCGTTGAAGGCGAACTTAAAATGCTTCGTGTTATAAAAAAATTAAGTCAGAATTATCCCATTGCGATTAAATCGACTTTCCTTGGTGCGCACGCCTTTCCAACAGAATATAAAGAAAATCATACTGCTTATATCGATGTAATTATCAACGAAATGCTTCCTAAAATTGCGGAAGAAAAATTAGCCGATTTTATTGATGTCTTTCTAGAAACAGGTTATTTCTCTGTTGAAGAAACCGAACGCATCATGGAAGCCGGTAAAAAATACGGTTTGATTGCTAAAATTCATGTCAACCAATTCACCGCCATCAACGGAATTTCAGCTTGTGTTAAGCACAATGCTTTAAGTGTTGATCATCTTGAAATTGTAACCGATGAAGATATAGAAGCCTTAAAAAATAGCAATACTATGCCCGTAGCTCTGCCGAGTTGCTCGTATTTCATCAGTATTCCTTATACTCCGGCTCGTAAAATGATTAGTGCTGGATTACCATTGGCATTGGCAACCGATTTTAACCCAGGCACCACGCCTTCTGGAAACATGAATTTTGTGGTGGCCACAGCATGTATCAAGATGAAAATGACACCTGAAGAAGCCATAAACGCTGCTACAATCAATGGTGCATACGCTATGGGACTTTCTCAAACCCACGGAAGTATTACTAAAGGAAAAAAGGCAAATATTATCATTACCAAACCGCTTACCTCCTACTATCAGTTACCGTATGCTTTTGCTAGTAATTTGATTGAAACGGTATTTATTAATGGTGTTGAGGTTTAAGCTTGCTTTATTTTTTGCATTTTTTCAAAATTAATCTCACTAAAATCCTGAATGACAACATCGGCTAACGATAAGTCTTGGTGTTTTGAATTAAAACTATCATAACCTATACAAAAAATCCCGGCGGCATTCGAGGCTATAATTCCATTAGTACTATCTTCTATGACCACACAATGTTCTTTGCTGTTTTCAGATAGCGAAGCAGCATGTAAAAAAATGGCTGGATGTGGTTTTGATTTTGGAAAATCTTCACCACTCACTTTGTGGCTAAAGTACTGGTTTAAGTTGAATCGATTAAATACTCTATTTATAGTGCTTTTAGAGGCTGAAGAAGCTAAAATTAATTGCATTCCATTTTGATGCAAATCCTGAATCAAATCCAAAACACCATCAATTAATTCTAAGTCAGGTTTAGTGTCGAAAGCATCGTTAAACAAATGACGTTTGCGAAGAATCAAGTCTTCTACCTCTTCGTTTAAACCAAAGGTTTCTTTCAATTTTTGAAATACATTTCTGGTCGAATTTCCCGTAAATGTCGCATACATCTCATCAGAAACTTCGATTTGCAATTCTTTAAAATGTTGATTATAGGCAAATTTATGAACAGGTTCTGTGTCAACAATAACGCCATCCATATCAAATATTACAGTTTTTATCATCGTTTCCATTTCAAGTTTCAAAGATACAAAAGTGAAAAAGTTTTACCTCCAATTAAACCTTTTTAAATATCTTTAGTCTAACGTACAAAACCAAAACCTTGCAGGACGAAAAAGAATTTATAACCGAATTGTTACATCCTAAAACGCAAAATGAAGCGTTTCGGAAATTAGTACGCGAATACCAACGTCCGTTATATGCCCATATTCGCAATATGGTTTTTAATCACGATGATACCGATGATGTGTTGCAAAATACCTTTGTAAAAGTGTTTCAAAATCTTAAAAATTTTAAAGGTGAAAGCAAATTGTATTCCTGGGTGTATCGAATTGCCACCAATGAAGCCATCACTTTTATTAATACCAGAGCCAAAAAAAGCGGTATCACCAGTGAAGAACTGAAAGATAAAATGATTAATAACCTACAAGCCGATGTGGATTATGATGGTGATGAAATTCAATTGAAGTTACAAAAGGCAGTGGCTACCTTACCTGAAAAACAACAACAAATTTTTAAAATGAAATATTTTCAAGAATTAAAATATGAAGAAATTAGTGAAATACTAGGAACTTCAGTGGGCGGATTAAAGGCATCATACTTTCACGCTGTTAAAAAAATTGAAGACTATTTGCATTCCAATTAAACCTTTTAGAAGTATTTTTGTCTAATATACATCATGAAAAATTTCGATTTACATAACGATAACAAAATTACAACAGGATTTAAAACTCCTGAAAACTATTTTGATTCTCTTGAAGACCGCGTCATGCAACGTATTTCTTTTGAGGAAAACAAAATGGAGACTGGGTTTGCTGTTCCTGACCATTATTTCGATTCTTTGGAAGAAAAAGTCATGCAAAAACTTGCAACGGAAGCCCATCAAATAAAAGTTATTTCTTTGTGGCAACGCCAATCAGTTTGGATTTCGGGTGTAGCTGCTGTGGTTTTAATTTCATTGGGTACTTTGTTCTACTTTAACCAACAAAATACCGAAAACTTTATCGTTTCAAGTGATTATTTAGCCTATCAAAACGATATCACAACCGAAGACATTGCTTTGCAATTAACAGACGAAGATATTACAGCGCTTGAAGCTGAATTGACTGCCTTTGATAGCGAAACCGAAAAATATATAAATGATTATTTAAATTAAGATGCAAAAATTTTATACCATATTACTCCTTTTTACAACCTTCCTCATTTTTGGACAGGATAGAGATGATCGATTTGAACGAATTAAAGCACTTCGTGTGGCTTATATTTCTGAAAGATTGAACCTAACTCCTGAAGAAGCACAACGTTTTTGGCCTGTTTTTAATCAATTTGATGACAAAATGGATGGATTTCACAAACAAAAACGTCAATTGATGTTTAAACTTCGCCCAGAAAATGCTTCCAAATTATCTGAGAAAGAAACAACGGCTTTGATGGATGAAGATGATCGATTAGAAGAAGAAATTCAAAACAATCGTCGACAATTGGTTAAGAATCTACAAGGTGTCATTCCGAATCAAAAAATTTTAATGCTTCGCCAAATTGAAATCGAATTCAAACAAAAATTATTAAATCAAATAAAAAACCGTCGAGAAGAAAGGTTTAAAAGATAAATTCTTGTTATTTAATTTATAAGTCCTATAAATTCATTGAAAAATTAAAGAAAACTTTAATGATTTTATGGGGCTTATTTGGTTTTAGAATTATTTCATTTCAAATGAATCCGAACAATTCGATTTTTACCAGAAGCAACTAGAGTTTTTTCATCAATAAATCGAAAAGCAATAAAATCTTTATCTGTTGCTAATTGTGACCAATTTTTGCCACCATCGTTAGAATAATGAACACCGGTTGCACCCATTTCCAATATGCATTTTCCATTAGAATTCGGTACATATTGCACACAAGAAGCATAGCCAAATCCCTGATTTTGAGCCACTAATTTCCACGTTTTTCCACCATTGGTTGTAACGGCTTTATTTTGAGAATTTTGTAATGGCTTTTCATAATTACCCCCAGCAATAATTCCATTCATGGCATCGTAAAAATCAGCAGTAAAAGCACCAGTCATTGCACTTCCCTGAACAATTGGTGTTTCAAATGTTTGCCAAGTTTGTCCTTTATCTTTAGAAGTATAAACTCTAGATTTTTTACCACCCGAAACCATGATTAATGTCTTGTTTTTATACATGATATTGGTATTACTCGAAGCAAAAAAAGCTTCTCCATCTTCAAATTTTGGTAAATTATCACATGGTAGTTTAAACCAAGTTCTGCCTCCATCTTTCGTTTTTATAATAGACGGACATATTTCGGTTGGATCTCCAATGGCAATACCTTCAGTTGCATTCATAAAAAGCATACTATCATAAAAAACTTTTTCGTGCTTTTCTTCATAAACCAAACTTGCTACATTCGTTTTTTTATCAATTCTGTATAAAAGTCCAGGACTCGCCACACTCAGTACAAATATGGCATCTGGAGTTTGCGCAATGCTTCTGAATTCTAACTTCAAATCATTTTTCTTGATCTCCAAAAGTTTAAATTCTTTATTTTCTAGAGAAATTACCCCATACTCATTGTTATTGGCCGCAAACCAGAGGTTATTTCCATCTACTAAAAGCGCTCTACAACTTATTTTTTGACTCAAAAGTGGTTCTATTTCCAGTTTGGAAAAGCTAAAGTTATTTGCCGTTTTCTGACTTGTAGAACAAGAAATCATAAAAAGGATAAAAAGCGAAAGAAAAACTATTTTTTTCATTTTCTATAAATTGCTATTAATCAGTGTTTTGTCTTTTTGACCTTGCAAATTTTCTATAAAAATACAAAGTATTACATTTAATTAATTTAATTTTGAATCTTTATTTATAAACACAATATGAGCGCATCGCATCATCAAGACATTCACAACAAATATACGCTTGGCGGAATTCTTGTAACACTAGGAATTATTTTTGGTGACATTGGTACTTCACCTTTATATGTAATGAAAGCCATAATTGGTACACATGCTATTAGTACCGACGTAGTTTTGGGAGGAATTTCTGCCATTTTTTGGACGTTGACACTTCAAACAACGATGAAATATGTGATCATTACCCTTTCCGCTGATAATCACACGGTTACGGGCACATTTCAATTTGAAGTGCAAAGCGCACCCCCATCGCCAGTGATAAATACAGTGATAGCGGCTGTACTGGCGGCCGCGGTGCTGACCGGCATAGGAATCTTCATTCGGTCTTGGTCTGCGGCCGCGAGAATCCCCCCCTCAAATGTAGTGGGTTAAATGAGTTTCATAGTAAGCCAGGGTACGTGCCAACCCTTCCCGCAAAGGGACACGGGGCCGCCATCCCAGTTTACTCCGCAATTTGCGGTAATCCCCATAAAAATCGCCAATATCAATCCGCTTGCGATCTTCAGGGAAGGGAACAATTTCGTAGCGGCCGCGGCCATACACATCAATCATAATCTCTGCCAAATCTTTCAAATTAATAGGATCATCACTCCCCAGGTTATAAATTTGCCCATTGGCGGCATTATTAAAGGCCACCAGCAACAACGCATCTACCACATCGCTCACAAAATTAAAATCGCGCACCTGCAAACCATCACCAAAAATCTGTAAAGGTTGCCCTTCCACCAACTGCCGAAACCACCAACCAATAAAGGTTTGGCGGGCATCCTTAATGCGCATTCGTGGACCATACGTATTGGTCAGACGCAGGGACACCGTTTTGAGGTCATACGCCTTGTGATAAACAATATGGTACCA
>JAGORP010000097.1 GCA_018062725.1 Flavobacterium sp. | reverse complement strand
CATATTCCCTTCTTATAAGTTTGTTTACAATCATTCCTCAAAACATATCAAATTTAGCTTATATGGGAAAAGATATAATTCTAGGATTATGGATTTTTTTAATATTTTTCATAGTAATAAGTTTGTATTTGTTTATGATTTTTAAAACTGATTTTATAATTGAAAAATTAAGACTTGACAAAGGTTTTGATAATGATAAAATTATTTTCGAGAATATTTCAAATCTAGAGATCTATAAATTTGCAATAATATTGTTGGGTGGTTTTTTATTAATAGACAATATTCCTGTTTTTATTTCTCAATTGATTTTTATATTTAAAAATAATTTAAATTCTAATACTATCATTTTTAATGATAGTAAAACCATTTACGATTATTTTGATTTGCTAATAACTATTTTTTCAATCTTATTGGGTTATTTATTTATAAATAATTACAAATTTATTTCAGAATATTTTAGTAAAAAATAATTCGTGTATTCGTGGCTAATAAAACTTTCACAGACCAACTAGGAACCCAGCACACTTTTGAAACGACTCCCAAAAGAATTGTTTCGCTCGTACCTTCTCAAACCGAATTGTTATATGATTTGGGCTTGGAAGATGCTATTGTAGGAATCACGAAATTTTGTGTGCATCCATTTCATTTAAAATTGACTAAAACAATCGTTGGCGGTACCAAACAAATAAAATTCGATAAAATAAAAGCGCTGCAACCCGATATTATTATTTGTAACAAAGAAGAAAATACCCAAGATATTGTAGAATTATTGCAAGAAATCTGTCCTGTTTGGGTCACGGATATTTATACGATTGAAGACAACAATAAAATGATTGAGGATTTCGGACAGCTTTTCAACAAACGTACCGAAGCCATGAAGTGGATCGACAAAATTAACTTTGCCTATCACGATTTCCAACAATTTATTGCCGATAAAAAACCACGTAAAGTGGCATATTTTATTTGGGCAAATCCGTATATGGTGGCGGGGGGCAATACTTTTATTAACGAATTGTTACAATTGAATAAATTCGAAAATATTTACGACAATCACCCTAATTATGAAGGACGTTATCCTGAAGTTGTCGTTCAAAAAATGCGTATTCAAGGCGATCCGGATGTGATTTTCCTTTCTTCCGAACCTTTTCCGTTTAAAGATGAACATGCTTTCGAATTAGGCAGACACACGCACCACGCCACTACTATTTTTGTCGATGGTGAAATGTTTTCCTGGTACGGTAGTCGCTTGGTTAAAGCCTTCTCTTATTTTAAGAAATTGCATGAAAGATTGGGTGAACCACACGAACATCATGAACATTCACATTAAATAAATATATTTGCCAAAATAAGTTTATGATCAACTATACCATTTATACGAATGAATCAAGCGACCAATGGGTAACTTTTGTCCATGGTGCCGGTGGCAGTTCATCAATATGGTTCAAGCAAATTCGTGACTTTCAAAAGCATTTTAATGTATTATTATTGGATTTAAGAGGGCATGGGGAATCTAAACAAACCACATTCAAAAATCCTTTTCAAAAAAAATATACCTTCAAATCCATTGCGCAAGATGTAATTGAGGTAATTGATCATCTAAAAATTCAATCGTCTCATTTTGTGGGTATTTCACTAGGTACTATTGTGATACGACAACTAGCCGAAATGCATCCTGATCGTGTAAAAAGCATGATTATGGGAGGTGCCATTTTAAAAATGAATTTTCGTTCGCAAATTTTAATGCGTTTGGGGAATATTTTCAAATATGTATTGCCGTATTTGGTTTTATACCGATTTTTTGCCTTCGTAATTATGCCGAATAAAAATCACAAACAATCCCGATTATTATTCATCAACGAAGCCAAAAAACTATACCAAAAAGAATTTATTAAGTGGTTCAAATTGACCGCTGAAATAAACCCGGTACTCAAATGGTTTCGCCAAGTGGAAGTCAATATTCCTACTTTTTATATTATGGGAGAAGAAGATTATATGTTTTTGCCTTCTGTTAAAAAAGTGGTCGAAGCCCATTATAAAACTGCCAAATTATATGTAGTTGAAAAATGTGGACATGTGGTCAACGTAGAACAGCCAGTCGTTTTTAATGAACAAGTTTTAATTTTTTTGAAAGAATATAAATAAAAAAGCCGGTACCTAAGCACCGACTTTTTTGTAAACTAACCAAACCAAACAAAATTCTATGAATTTCTAATACAAAGTACGGGAATATTTTTGAATTCGAACGTTAATATAATGTTATTATCTGTTTGATTATGAAAATTTTAACTATTTTTTGTCTTGCAACGCAAAAACTCTTTTTAACAATTCAGACGTTCTAGAGGCAAGGTTTGTTCTAATGTTTTTTTCTTCTACCGCTACCATTTTAAAAACCCCATTCATGGCTTGTTTGGTCACATAATCGGTTAAATCAGGGTTTACTTTTTGTACAAACGGAATGCTGTTGTATTTGGTGATGATGTTGGTCCAAACTTTATCGGCTCCCACTTTTGAAAAGGAGTTTTTAATTACAGGATTAAATTTACCGTATAATGCAGTAGAAGTAGTGTTTTGTAAATAAGTGGTTGCCGCATTTTCATTCCCCATTAAAATGTTTTTAGCATCGGTAAAAGTCATTCCTTTTACGGCATCTACAAATACAGGAGTGGCGGTTTTCACTGCATCTTCAGCAGTTCTATTCATCGCCTTCAAGCCTTCGTCAGCCAAACTGCCCAAACCAATTTTTCGCAAACCGGAATCTACTTTTTTCAATTCTTCGGGAAGTAAAATCTTCACCATTTGATTTTTGTAAAAACCATCGGTAGCCGTCAGTTTCGTTACTTGTTTGCTAATTCCGTTGTTTAAGGCTTCTTTCAATCCTCCGGAGATATCCACATTATTTTCCGCTAAAATGGTAGGCAACTGTGTAGCCACTTGTTGTAATTCGGCGCAGCCCCAAAAAGGGACTACGGCTAATAGAACGATCACTTTTTTCATACATTATTTTTTATCTTGTAAGGCAAATACTTTTTTCAATAAATCAGAAGTTCTGGAACTAAACTTAGTTCTAATGTTTTTTTCTTCCACTGTAATCATTTTAAATACGCCATCCAGTGCTTTATTAGTTACATAATCCGTAATGTCAGGATTTACTTTAGTAACCAATGGAATACTGTTGTATCTCGTGATGATATTGGTCCAAATGACATCAGCACCGACTTTGCCAATCGATTCTTGAACCACGGGACTAAATTTAGCATACAACGGTTTTGTAGTTGCCGTTTGTAAATATACCGTTGCTGAATTTTCTTTCCCCATCAAAATGGTTTTGGCATCGGTAAAGGAAATCCCTTTAATAGCATCCACAAAAATAGGCGTTGATGTTTTAACAGCATCTTCCGCAGCTCTATTTAGCGCTTTAATTCCGTCATCAGCCAAACTCGATAATCCAATTTTTCGTAACGTTTTGTCTACTTTTTGTAATTCTTCGGGCATTAAAATTTTTACGGCTTCATTTTTATAAAAGCCATCAACGGCAGTCAGTTTTGAAACTTGTTGGGTAACGCCTTTATTCAAAGCTTCCTTCAAAGCTGCTCCAATGTCTAGTCCAGTTGATGTTTTGGAGTTCGTAGCCGTCACTACTTTTTCACTGGCTTTTTTAATCAAGTCATTCAATTGCGCATGGGAAACAAGCGGAACGAAAAATAAAAGGAAAAGAATTTTTTTCATAGATTTTGTTTTTATCAGCTAATACAAAAATAGAGCCAATTTTTATTAGGAGCATAAAGTTATAATTTTCTTTGAAACTTTGTCCCGCTGTTCGCAGTATCTTTTGTTCCGTTAAACAAACGAAACAAAAGGATACTTGCTGCCATCGGGGCTAAAAAACAACTTTTTTCTTACTTTTGAAACTTGTAACTTTTAAAGAGTAACTATAAAATAATTTGTAAATTTGCACTTCAAAAATCTATCAAATCCTTATAATGGAACCACAAATACCGTATACCCCCAAAAATAAAGTTAGAATTGTAACGGCTGCTTCGCTTTTCGACGGACATGATGCTGCCATTAATATCATGCGCCGTATTATCCAAGCTACCGGTGTTGAAGTCATTCACTTAGGTCACGACAGGAGTGTTGAAGAAGTGGTCAATACCGCTATTCAAGAAGATGCCAATGCGATTGCAATGACGTCTTACCAAGGTGGTCACAACGAATATTTCAAATACATGTATGACTTGCTAAAGGAAAAAGGAGCAGGTCATATCAAAATTTTTGGTGGCGGTGGCGGTGTAATTCTTCCTTCCGAAATCTCCGAATTACACGAATACGGTATCGAAAGAATTTATTCACCAGATGATGGACGTGAATTAGGTTTGCAAGGAATGATTAATGATTTGGTAAAACGTTCTGACTTTCCAGTTGGAGAAGTGTTGAATGGAGAAGTAGATCATTTGGAAGATAAAAATCCAACCGCTATTGCTCGTGTGATTTCTTCTGCAGAAAATTTTCCAGAAGTGGCTAAACCCGCTTTAGAAAAAATTGCTAAAATCAATCAGGATAGTAAAACACCAGTTTTAGGAATTACTGGAACCGGTGGAGCGGGTAAATCATCGTTAGTTGATGAATTGGTTCGCCGTTTTTTAATCGATTTTCCAGAAAAAACAATCGGATTAATTTCTGTCGATCCATCCAAACGTAAAACAGGTGGTGCGCTTCTGGGAGATAGAATCCGTATGAATGCGATTAACAATCCAAGAGTGTACATGCGTTCGTTGGCAACTCGTCAGTCCAATTTGGCGTTGTCAAAATATGTTCAAGAAGCGATTGAAGTATTAAAAGCAGCCAAATATGATTTAATCGTTCTAGAAACTTCAGGAATTGGGCAGTCGGATACCGAAATCATGGACCACTCAGATGTTTCGTTATATGTAATGACTCCTGAATTTGGTGCTGCAACGCAATTGGAAAAAATTGACATGTTGGATTTTGCCGATTTAGTAGCCTTGAATAAATTCGATAAACGTGGTGCTTTAGATGCTATTCGTGATGTGAAAAAACAATACCAACGTAACCATAATCTTTGGGACGTTGATCCTGATAAAATGCCAGTTTTCGGAACAATCGCATCTCAGTTCAACGATCCAGGAATGAATACGTTGTACAAATCGATTATGGATAAAATCGTGGAGAAAACGGGTATCGATTTGCATTCGACTTTCGAAATTACTCGTGAAATGAGTGAGAAAATCTTCGTGATTCCACCACACAGAACGCGTTATTTGTCTGAAATTGCTGAAAACAATCGTAAATATGACGAAACTGCGCTTTCGCAAGTAGAAGTAGCACAAAAATTATACGGAATTTTCAAAACCATTGAAAGTGTTACTGGAAATGTTCCTACACTTACCAAAGCAGGAATTGATGAAACGATTTTAAAATCGAAAGATGAAAATCGAAATGAATTTTTAAACCTGTTAGTGAAAGAATTCGACCGAGTAAAAATGAATCTAGACCCATACAACTGGGAAATCATTTTAACATGGGATGAAAAAGTAAACAAATATAAAAACCCAATATACTCGTTTAAAGTTCGAGATAAAGAAATAAAAATTGCTACACATACGGAGAGTTTGTCACATTCTCAAATTCCAAAGGTAGCCTTGCCTAAGTATCAAGCTTGGGGTGATATTTTAAAATGGAATTTACAGGAAAATGTACCTGGAGAATTTCCATTTGCATCTGGATTGTATCCGTTTAAACGTGAAGGAGAAGATCCATCTCGTATGTTTGCCGGAGAAGGTGGGCCGGAAAGAACCAACAAGCGTTTTCATTACGTGAGTGCTGGATTACCTGCCAAACGTTTGTCAACGGCTTTTGACAGTGTTACTTTATATGGAAATGATCCACATGTTCGTCCCGATATTTATGGAAAAATTGGTAATGCCGGAGTTTCTATCTGTTGTTTGGATGATGCCAAAAAATTATATTCTGGTTTCGATTTGAGTCATCCAATGACTTCGGTGTCGATGACCATTAATGGACCAGCTCCTATGTTGTTAGGATTCTTTATGAACGCAGCGATTGATCAAAACTGTGAAAAATACATCAAAGAAAATGGACTGGAAGTTGAGGTTGAAGAGAAAATCAACGAAATCTATAAGAAAAAAGGCGTAGCCCGTCCAAGATATCAAGGTACATTACCAGAAGGGAATAACGGATTAGGGTTAATGCTTTTAGGTGTTACTGGAGATCAGGTGTTGCCTTTGGATGTATACAACGATATTAAAATTAAAACCTTAGCGCAAGTTCGTGGGACTGTTCAAGCCGATATTTTAAAAGAAGACCAAGCGCAAAATACGTGTATTTTCTCTACCGAATTTGCATTGCGTTTAATGGGTGATGTTCAGGAATATTTCATTAAAGAAAACGTTCGAAACTTCTATTCGGTTTCGATTTCGGGATACCACATTGCAGAAGCAGGAGCGAACCCAATTACACAATTGGCCTTTACCTTGGCAAATGGTTTCACTTACGTAGAATATTACTTAAGTCGTGGCATGAATATCAATGATTTCGGTCCGAACTTATCGTTCTTCTTCTCGAATGGTATCGATCCGGAATACGCGGTTATTGGTCGTGTAGCTCGTAAAATTTGGGCAAAAGCCTTGAAAAATAAATATGGAGCGAACGAAAGAGCGCAAATGTTGAAATACCACATTCAAACCTCAGGTCGTTCGTTACACGCGCAAGAAATTGATTTCAACGACATCCGTACAACTTTACAAGCGTTGTATGCGATTTATGACAACTGTAACTCGTTGCATACCAATGCGTATGACGAAGCGATTACAACACCAACGGAAGAATCAGTACGTCGTGCGATGGCGATTCAGTTGATTATTAATAAAGAGTTGGGATTAGCCAAAAACGAAAACCCAATTCAAGGTTCGTTCATTATTGAAGAATTAACCGATTTAGTTGAAGATGCTGTTTTGGCTGAATTCGACAGAATTACAGAACGTGGAGGTGTTTTAGGTGCGATGGAAACGATGTACCAACGTTCAAAAATTCAGGAAGAGTCATTGTATTATGAAACATTGAAACATACTGGAGAATTTCCAATTATTGGGGTAAATACATTCTTGAGTTCTAAAGGTTCTCCAACTGTTATTCCAGCGGAAGTAATTCGTGCAACTGAAGAAGAAAAAGCCTATCAAATCGAAATGCTAAATCATTTGCACGAAGCGAATAAGCATAAAGTAGATGAACAATTGAATATCATTCAAGAAGCTGCTATTAAAAACGAAAACATATTTGCGCATTTAATGGAAGCAACTAAAGTATGTTCGCTAGGTCAAATTACTGCAGCTTTGTTTGAAGTAGGTGGACAGTATCGTAGAAATATGTAAGCAGGAAGCATCTGAAACAAGGCTATAGCCGAAGTTGAAGATTGCTTATCGCTTATGCTGAGCTTGTCGAAGCATCTCAGCGAACCTAAATCTTTTCAAAGATTTTGTGTGAGTCGCTTATGCTGAGCTTGTCGAAGCATCTCAAAATATAAATAAAGACCTTTCAGAAATGAGAGGTTTTTTTTATTCTTCTAAATCTTCTTCTCCACCTAATCGAAGGGAAACTAATATTCCTACTAATAAGGCAACTGCGATGAAAGTTAACGAAGCCCATTCAGGAACTTCAATATAATCGTGGGCTAGCATTTTAATTCCAACAAAACTCAAAATGGCAATTAAACTATATTCCAGGTAACTGAATTTTTCAAGCATATTAGCCAAAAAGAAGTACATCGAACGCAATCCAAGTATCGCAAATATATTCGAACTAAAAACTAAAAAGGGATCAGAAGTAATCGCTAAAATAGCGGGAACACTATCTACGGCAAATAAAACATCCATGACTTCTATCACAATTAGTGCTACGAATAATGGTGTGGCAGCTTTACCTTTAGATGTCGGAATAAAAAATTTCTCTTTATCTGTCTCTGAAGTGATAGGCATTATTTTTCCTAAGGTTTTATAAACAAAGGAATCTTTGGGTTCAAAATCTTCATCCTCACCACTAAATAACAT
>JAGORP010000013.1 GCA_018062725.1 Flavobacterium sp. | reverse complement strand
ATTTAGGATTAGACACGCACGATTACGGATTATTACACGAGCCAATGCAAGCCAATATGGTCTTCACCGTAGAACCCGGTATTTATATCCCTGCGGAAGGTTTTGGTATTCGTTTGGAAGATGATGTGGTAATTCAAGAAAAAGGAGAACCGTTTAACTTAATGCGCAACATCCCGATTGAAGCTGAAGAAATAGAGTCGATTATGAATAGCTAATTCATACAAAAGAATAAAGAGAAAAAACGCTTCACGATTGTGGGGCGTTTTTTTAGTAATAGCAAAAGTTAGTCTTTATAAAGTTGATATGGTTTCTACCACCATTTCGTTTCCATTTATATCATAATAACTACAGGTCATTTTACCCATATTGACTGTCCATTTTGCAACGCCCGATTTCGCACAATCCTTTAAAAAAATCATATAATCAGTTTGACCTTGTTGGTGTCTTTTTAAATCGGATTTAAATTGTTCTACATTACTACTCTTTTCAATTTCCAACCTTTCCAAGAAACCATCCGAAGTAATTTGAAAAGTATCACTTCCAAAATAATCGGTATGATTGTCGCTTACAAATGTTTCGAATGAAGTAACCCCAAGTGCGATTATATCTTGCATGTATTTTGGAAAATCAGCACCACTTTTCACTTTTGAATGTGCCTCTTTAATTTGTTGAAGGGTAAACATAGTTTAAATTTTACGATTTTGACTTACATAATGGAGTTTAATGTTATCACATTACAGATTCAAATATAACATTTACTGATTGAAAAACGTTATTTTTGTTTCCTTCCTTTATTATAAATTCTTGAGCATGAAACGATTGATAAGCGTGTTTTTTCTATGGATATTCTACTGCGGTTATTCTCAAAATCAAGGCTATGCACCCAATCTCGATGGCTCTCAAACTTTTTACAAAACCTTTGGAAATGGCGAACCGATTTTGATTATTAATGGCGGACCAGGAATGAACAGCGAAGGATTTTCGTCTTTGGCACAACGTCTTTCGAAAGAAAATACCACCATTATTTACGACCAGCGTGGCACCGGAAAATCAGTTTTAAAAGAATTAAATTCGAAAACCATTACCATGAAAGGCATGGTGGAAGATATTGAATCTCTTCGTAAACATTTAAAAATTGAAAAGTGGATTATTTTGGGACATTCCTTCGGCGGCATGTTAGCTTCCTATTATGCCACGATGTATCCTAAGCGCATTCACAAAATGATTTTATCGGCTTCTGGTGGTGTGGACTTGGGTTTGACTTCGTATGTTTCTCAGAACATCAACAAGAATTTAAGTAAAATGGAACAGGATTCCTTGGCCTACTATACCACAAAAATTGACAAAGGAGATCGTAGTAAGCCCACTTTATTGGGACGAGGTAGAGCTTTGGCACCAGCTTATTTATATGACAAAAAACATATTCCTACACTTTCCGAACGTTTAACACAAGGAAATCCCGTTTTAAATCAGTTGGTTTGGAATGATTTGCAAAAAGTAAAATTCGATTGTAAACCCCAACTCAAAAACTTCCATCAACCTGTTTTAATTATTCAAGGCATACAAGATGTTATTAAACCGGAAACTGCCGAAATTGCCCATAAAACACTACCAAATTCAAAAATAATTTTGCTTGATAAATGTGGCCATTATGGTTGGTTAGATGCAGAAGATGACTATTTTGAAGCTATTTTTAATTTTTTGAAATCATAAATAGAATGTAACTTTGCGGTCCAATAGTTTATGATTTTGAAGCAACTTCTTTATAAAAATTCGAAAATTTCTTATTCCGATACTGGAAAAGGAATGGCTTTAGTATTACTTCATGGTTTTTTAGAAAACGCTACGATGTGGGATCAATATATCGCTGATTTTTCTGTTAATTACCGTGTCCTTACGATTGATTTATTAGGTCACGGTCGAACCGAATGTTTGGGTTACATTCACACCATGGAAGACATGGCCGATGCCGTTCACGCCGTATTACATGAATTAAAAATTACGGAAGCCGTTTTTGTTGGTCATTCTATGGGAGGCTATGTTTCATTGGCTTTTGCCGAATTATATCCAGACTACATCAAGGGGTTGGTTTTATTAAATTCGACTACTTATGCAGACGATCACGAACGAAAAATCAATAGAAATCGAGCCATAAAAATGGCACACAAAGAATATACTTCTTTGGTCCAAATTTCCATTGCAAATTTGTTTAGCATAGACAATCGTGAATCACTTGCATTAGAAATTGAACTAGCAAAACAAGAAGCCTTAAAAACACCCTTACAAGGATATATTGCAGCTCAGGAAGGCATGAAAGTTCGAAAAAACAAAGAGCAACTTCTACATCTCACTACATATCCAAAGCTGTTAATTTTAGGTAAAAAAGATGGGGTTCTCAATTATGACGACAACCTAAAACAAGTGGAAGGAACCGATGTACAGCTTATTTCATTTCCTGATGGACATATGAGTCATATTGAAAACAAAGAAGATTTGAAAAAGATTTTATTGGATTTTTTTAAAATCTGTTAGTGGATTTTCTCTTCAAATGGGATTTCTGCATTTAAAATTTCAAGTAATAAATCTGCGATTTGAATTTTGAAATCTTCTAAAATTTCCGAAGTGATCGTTGTGAAAATTTCTTTGTCTTTTTTAAATCCAAAAGGCATAAAACCGGCTTTCATATTCTTAAATGAAACAATCCCGACTTCCATTTCGAGTCCATTACAAAAAGGTTCATACATGAATGCATAACAAAGCAATTGGATGATTTTTTCATTTTTAAGATCCAACGTCAAACCTTCCCAAGTAGTAATTCGCAAGTTATTTTGCTCTACTTTTCCCGTTTTATAATCGATAATTCGCAATATATTATTTCTAATTTCAATTCGATCCACATTACCCGCAATTTTTATAGGAAATGGCAAATTTGCTTCTTCTAAAATTCGTTCTAGACTAATTTCCAAATGCAACACTTTAACAGCATCGCCTTTCTCAATTTCCGTTTTTTCTGCTTTTAAAAAATTAAAAATATTACGTTTAGCTACTTCAAAAGCCAACAAGTTTTTCCCTTTCTTAACTTCTCCTTCTTTATAAACCTCTTTGAATTGCTTCAACACTTCAACGTCGGCTAAAGCCATCATCGTATTGATATTCGCTACCGAAAGAAATGTATTTAAATACGGGGTATACAATTCTTCTAACGTTTTGTGAATTATAGTTCCTAAAGTATTTAAGGCAATATTTTCTTCTACTTCTTCGGCTTCTTTAATCGACAAAACCCGTTGAAAATAAAACTGTAGTGGATTTCGAACATAAGTCGTAAGGGCAGAAGGTGAAAATCCTTTTATTGTTGCAATTTCGTTGAGTCTTGCTAAGACTTTTTCTGATTTTGGAATAACCACTTTTTCATAAGCAATATTGGGTATATTGGGCTGAATGGTACGATGAGTTAGGGTATGATTCGGCTGTTTTTCGACTTCTAATTGAGTAATAAATCGGCTTTTTTCACCTCCATCCAAACCGTCACTTTCGGTATTATACAAAAGATAAATATTTTTGGCCCGTAGCAATAAATGGTAAAAATGGTAGGTATAAATCGCATCTTTTTCTTTAAATGTTGGCAATCCAATTTCACGCTTAACATCATAAGGAATAAATGAATTAACCGATTTACCGGCTGGAAATTTCCCTTCATTCATTGAAGTGATGATGACCGTTTCAAAATCGAGCACACGGCTTTCAAGAACTCCCATAATTTGCAAACCGGAAAGGGGCTCTCCTTCAAAAGAAACTTCGGCAACATCTACCACTTGCTTGTAAATCGATTGCAAAATTTCGACAGAATCGACATACTCATTTTTGGAACAATAGGAAATCAGCTTATTAATAATTTTATAAATGGAATACAGAAAGGTTTTTGTCAATTTATCCTCTTCCGAATTATGCTCCAAATTTGATTTAATCAGTAATAAAATAGTTGAAATACGTTCCAAAACTTCTATAGGCTTGTCTGTCCATTTTTGAAACAACAACTCAAACAAAGCATTTCCGTTCCCTTGAAGCGATATTACTTTTTGATGAGTAATAAACGTGTAATTGTTCTTTTTGATTACATCCATTAACGGATGAGCTTTAACATAACTTTCAATAATAGGGTTCGTCAAGACATCAAGCACATCTTTATAATAAAAAACATAACTTTGGGCATTTCGCAACAAAGCATTATTATGTAGTTTGAACAATTTGGCGACTAAAATTTGTACGGGATTATTCTTGCTCGAATAGCCCATGGTAATATTTAAGCTTGAAACAGTGTCAGGCAAGGAATGTAGAACCGGAATTAGTGCATTTTCATCCCCTAAAACCAAAGCCACTTTGTCTAATTCATAGGCAGAATTATTCGACACAATCTCATCAATAATAGAAGATACAATCTTGGCTTGCCCTAAAATTTTAGATGTTCCTATAATTTGAATATTTTTTTCTTGATTAAAAACATCTACAATCCATTCGAAGGGATGCGTCTTATAATGGGTCCAATTGTCTTTAAAGCGACGTGCAAACATACCGGCATCATGAAGTTTATCGTTAATAAAAACTGTATCGATATCCCAAAGAATAGTTGCTTTTTCTATTGCCAATAAATGCTGAATAATCTTTTCCTCGGCTTGATTTAAGGCATTAAAGCCTGCAAAAACAAGGTTTGAAGAAACATTCGTGGCATAAAATTCTAAATTATTGACAGCTTCTCTGTAAATTAAACCTTGATAGCCAATCCTTTTTTCTAACAAATGTTTGTAAAAACTACTATAATATAAAGGCAATTTATCCCAAAACTCTAATTGCTTATGAATTAAATCGGTTTTCTCTTCAATGGTTAATTGCCATCGCTCTAAAACTTTAATCTCTTTGAGGTAAGAAAACACATAATTTGGTTCGATTAAATACCGGTCTATTTCATTAAAATCTTGCAACAGTGTCTTGGCCCAATTAGAAAATTGTTCGAAGGTTTGGTATTTGTCATTGGGAATTGATGAGTAAACTTCATAAAACTCGAACAACAATTCGATAGAATCGATAGCTCTGATTCCGGATAATTCTTGAATAAATTCTTCGATACTTATTATTTGAGGAGAAAAAAAAGTAGCTGAAAATTTTTCCTTTAGTTTTTCTACTAAAAAAACTTTGGCTCTTTTATTGGGAAGAACAATTATTAATTCGGAAACAGATTCCGAATTATACTGAAATAAATGTTCGACTAAATTATCTAAAAAAGTAGTGTTTCCCATTTTATAAAAATAAAAAAAACGTCCCGATATATCGGGACGTTTTAAGAAAATATTTTAAGGAAATTAAGGAACTAATTTCACTTCTACTCTTCTGTTTAAAGCTTTACCAGCTTTAGTTTTGTTAGTTGCAACTGGTACAGACTCTCCGAAACCTTTAGAAGATAATCTTCCTTCTGCAATACCTTTTTCAATTAAATAAGCTTTAACTGCAGCAGCTCTGTTTTCAGATAAAGTTTGGTTAGCTGTATCTTTACCATCAGCATCAGTGTGACCTTCAATAGAGAAGTTAGATCCTGGGTATTCTTTTAAGATAGCTGTCATCGCTTCTAATACTGGGTACGTTCTTTGTTGGAAAGTAGCTTTATTAGTATCGAATAAGATAGTTTTAGCGTAGTCGTTTAATTTTTTCATAACGTCTTCGCTTACTTCTGGACAACCATTGTTAGCAACAGTACCTCTTACATCTGGACATTTATCATCTTTGTCAAGAACTGAGTCACCATCAGTATCTGGCCATGGACAACCTGCGTTATCTCTTGGACCTGCTACAGTAGGACATTTGTCTTTAACGTCAGCGATACCATCACCGTCAGTGTCAGGACAACCTTGTAAGTTAACTAAACCTGCAGTATCAGGACATGCGTCATCTTTATCAGCAACACCGTCACCGTCTCTATCAGGACAACCGTTCATTTCTTTAGAACCTGCTTCACTTGGACAAGCATCGTCTTTATCTTGAATTCCGTCTCCGTCAGTATCAGGACAACCTTGGAATTCTTTTAATCCAGGAACATCGATACAAGCGTCATCTTTATCATAGATTCCATCTCCGTCAGTATCTTTACCACCAAATTGGAAAGTTAAACCTGCCATGTGTTGGAATACTGAAGGCACTTCGAAATTATTAGAATTTACAAATACTCTATCTGTAAATGCTTTTTTATAAGTAGAACTTAATGATAAACCTACATTTTCAGAGAACCAGAAAGTAACTCCTGCACCAGCATTAGCCGTACCAGCAGACTCTTTTCCTAAGAAAGTGTAACCTCCACCAATGTGAACTGAAGGATCAAACCATTTAGTTCCTATTAGGCTTTTTAAACTATACCCAATTTTACCATCAACACCATAGTACATTTTACCACCTAAATCAACAACTTTAGTTGCGTTAGGAGTTGGTCCTGTCCACTCTACCCATTTGTCAATTTTGTTTACCGATCCAGTAACACCAAATGAAAAGTTTCCACCAACATTTCTTGCCACTGTTAAATAAGAAACAGATGGAAGAATATTCCAATTGTCCTTTACATCGAAAAACTGAGAAAAGTGGTCTTTTAAATTAAAATCTCTTGCTCCAGCACTAGGTCTTGTATCTACTGCATTAGCTCCAAAAGATATTGCCCATGGGTTGTTCACGTCCTGTGCATTAGCACTTAAACCCGCGATCATTAACATGGAAACAAAAAGTTTGTTAAGATGTTTCATACTTAATTTTATTTGATTACAATACGTTATTACGACAAAAGTAAGGTATAAGATATTAATTACAAAATGAATTGTTAAAAAAAACAAAGTTTTTCTGTTTTTTTTTAGTTTTTTATGATATTTAGTTTATTTCCAACTTCTGAAAAAGCTTGAATTGCTTTGTCTAAATGCTCCTTAGTATGCGCCGCCGAAAGTTGCACTCTAATTCTGGCTTTTTCTTTTGGTACGACAGGGAAAAAGAATCCAATTACATAAATCCCCTTTTTAAGTAATTCTTCAGCCATAGTTTGTGCTAATTTGGCATCATACAGCATGACCGGCACGATTGCAGAATCTCCATCGATAATTTCCAAACCGGCTTTTTTCATTCCCGCTTTAAAATAATTGGTATTCCATTCTAGTTTGTCTCTTAACGAAGTATCTTTCTCCAGCAATTCGAAAACTTTTAAAGAAGCTCCCACAATGGCGGGTGCCAAGGAATTTGAAAACAAATAAGGACGAGAGCGCTGACGTAAAATTTCGATGATTTCTTTTTTGGCCGTAGTATAGCCTCCCATGGCTCCACCTAAAGCTTTACCTAAGGTTCCTGTAATAATATCAACACGTCCCATTACTCCTTTGGCTTCCAATGTTCCTTTTCCTGTTGCACCGATAAATCCTGCCGCATGACACTCATCAACCATCACCATGGCATCATATTTATCAGCTAAATCACATATTTTATCTAAAGGTGCGACCAAGCCATCCATAGAAAAGACCCCATCTGTCACAATTAATTTAAAACGATGTCCCGCTTCGGTGGCTTTTTTAAGTTGCTCTTCTAAATCAGCCATGTTGTTGTTTTCATATCTATAGCGAGCTGCTTTACACAAACGCACCCCATCAATGATAGACGCATGATTCAAACTATCGGAAATTATACAATCCTCTTCCCCAAGTAACGGTTCAAAAACACCACCATTCGCATCAAAGGCAGCTGCATATAAAATGGTATCTTCAGTTCCGTAGAAATTAGCAATGGTTTGCTCTAGTTGTTTGTGAATATCTTGAGTGCCGCAAATGAACCGCACAGATGACATTCCGAAACCGTGAGTGTCTAATGCCTCTTTGGCTGCCTGAACTACTTCTGGATGAGAAGACAAGCCCAAATAATTGTTTGCGCAAAAGTTTAAAACCGTTTCTCCGTTAACCGTAATTTCTGCTCCTTGTGGAGAAGTAATTATTCGTTCACTTTTGTACAATCCGTTTTCTTGAATGGCAGTTAATTCGTTTTGTAAGTGTTGTTTGATTTTTCCGTACATATTATAGGTGTTAATTCGGTTATTTGTGATGTCGCTATTTTAAATCGTGCTACAAATTTACTATTTCTAATTGCTCTCCTATATATATTAGCACTTTTTTCTTCACTACAAACCCCATTTCCTGTAAAATACTCTCGTATTCCTTTAATTGATTGACATATTTCTGATTAGGCGTACCTGTTTTATAATCGAGGAGATATGCTATATTATTATTCACTACAACCCGATCCGGAATCATGGTTTTGGTTCCTTTTTTCAGAATACTGCGTTCGTTAAAGACCTGAAAACTTCCGTCAAAAAATTCACTCAAATCAGCATTATTAACAATCTCATTTATATACCGCAACACCATTGCTTCTTGACTTTTGGCTATCAACCCTTCTTCCAGCGCTTTCGTAATCGCTAAATCAATATCAAATTTGGTTTTTACAAATGATAACACCCTATGCATAACATTTCCGAAGGATATGGCTTCTTGCTGAGAAGTTCCCCACATCATAGCTTCCCGTTGGGCTATTTTTATCGATTCTGGCAGAATAGTTGAAGCCACTACTCGAATTACTTCGTTGTTATTTTGGATCACTTTCGGTTTTGAAATTCTATCCAATTGACCCATGACATACTTTAGTTTATGCTCCTCAAAATCGACTTTATCCTCGACAAATTCAATAAAATAAGACGCTAAATTCTTCGGAAGATTCCCTTCTTTATTGCGCTCTTTCCAACTTGAAATTATGTGTAATTGCTCTTCGGCACGGGTTAAGGCCACATACAACACATTAACATTGTCTAATAAATCTTCCTGTTGTTTATCATGGTACACTTCTTTGGCAGCAGCACCGTAATCATTTACTTTACTTGATTTATCTATGAGAAATTTTTCTAATTCGACTTCATCCGATTCGGAATCCAACCAAATTTTTTCGCTTTTTGAACGACTAAAATTTTCTTCTGCAAACGGAAAAATTACCACCGGAAACTCTAAACCTTTCGATTTGTGAATGGTCATAATTCGAATCGCATTCGAACCTTCAGCGGTTGGCACACTTACTTTATGTCCGCTTTTATCCCAATATTCTAAAAAATCGGCGATACTCATTTGGTATTTAATATCCTTTTCTAATACAATATCAAGAAAAAACTGGACGTAAGCACTATTTTTATCGACTGGAATTCCATTTAAAACCATCGATTCTACCAACTCATATAAAGATTTCTTCCTGATGGATTTAAAATTAACCTGAATTTCGAATTCCAACAGCCATTTTTGCAATTCTTCATCCGTTTCTTTTTGGAGTCCATTCCAAATAAAATCATGAGTAGGCACCTGAGGCACAAATTGTTTCGAAAAATAATACAAAGCATGCGCTAAGGATTCTTTGTCTTTTTTATCGTTTAAATAACGGAGCATGTTGAGTAAAAACTGCACTTCCGAAGACGTATTTAACAACAAACTTTCTGAAGAAATGACTGGGATTTTATTTTCGGTTAAAAAATTGGCCAACAACACGCCTTTACTATTGTTTCGGACTAAAATTACAATTTCACCCAACGAAAACCCATTCTGTTGCACCTCTTCAATGGTTTGAAATGTTTTTTGCAGATAAAAATCATCTTGAGTAACATCTTCCTCTACCTCTTCTTTTTCCAACTTTGGTAAGAAAGTAATGGAAACACATCCGCCCGATTTATGGTTAGGTTTTTGAAAACTTTTCTTTTCATACAGCTCTTTGTAATCTTCGTTTTCGAATTTTTGTGATAAAAACTTAAAAAAATCATTATTAAAATGAATCACCTCATCATAGCTTCGATAATTCGATTCGAGGTTCACAACTTTTTTGTCTTTGTTACTGAATGGATTTTCATTTTTAGACAAATCGATAAATTGCTCTGCTTTTCCACCGCGCCAACGGTAAATGGATTGTTTTGGATCGCCAACAATTAAAAGTGAACCTTGATTACCTTGTAAATCTTCGCTCGAAAGTGCATTATCAATCAGTGGAATTAAATTTTGCCATTGCATTTCGGAAGTATCCTGAAACTCATCGATAAAAAAATGTTTGTACCGTTCACCTAATCGCTCATAAATAAAAGGAGCGGGTTGGTTTTGAATTTGTTCGTTGATTAATTTATTAAACTCAGAAATAGACAACACACTTTGTTCTTCCTGAATTTTAGCTAATTGATTGCTTACCGTATTAATTAACGAAAGTGGCGTAATGTTTTTTAAAAATGCTTCGTAGAGATTTTTCTTTTGAAACTTTTGATAAATCACATTCAAAATGGACAATAATTCGGGAATAATACTTTCTATAATTGATTTATCGGAAGCATTTTTATTGATTTGAATATCATCAAAGTCATGAAAAGTTTTATTACTGGGATTAAATTTCCCTTCTTGAATATTTTTTAAATGATTCGGAAATGTCCCTCTGGAAAATGATTTAAGGTCAATTCCGTTTTTATCTAGTAAAGCCAACGCGTTGAAAGCCAAATCAGCTGTTTCACCTTCCAATTGTTTACAAAGCGTAACCAAATTATTACGAAGTGCTATAAACTGCGGAATTGATTTTTCTTTTATGCCCCTTAATTCTTTTCGATTGTTTTCATTCAGAATCAACTTCCCTGTGGTAAAAATATCATTAGAAACATCCCATGACTTGTCATCATCGGTTTTTTCCATGGTAAAATCAATCAATAATTTGGTCAACTCTTCATCTTCTCCTGCTTGAGCCACAATGGCATCTACGGCTTCTTGCAACAAATTTTCGGTATCTAATGACACTTCGAAATTGACTGGCAAATCCAAATCGATAGCAAAAGAACGAATGACTTTATGCGTAAATTTATCAATCGTGGAAATATCAAAGGCAGCATAATTGTGAATGATATTTTTGATAATTGCTTTGGCTTTTTGGGTAATTTCATTCAGACATAAACCAGTATCGGCCGAAATATCCTGCATGAATTCGATTGACTTTTCAGATGGATTTTCCTTTGTGAAATCGAACAAACTATCTACAATTCGGCTTTTCATTTCGTGTACCGCTTTGTTGGTAAAGGTAATGGCAAGAATATTCTTGTAAGCGTCTTCTTTTTTGGAAGTCAGAATTATCTTTAAGTACTCCTTTACCAAAGTATACGTCTTACCCGAACCTGCGGAAGCATTATAGATTGTGAAAGCCGATTTATGTATAGTCATCTTGTAATCTACGTTGGTTTGAAGAGCCTCCAGCAATGCAACCGTTGTCTGAGGCTCTCGAAGACAACATTTATTTATATATAAATAGAAAATAACTATTTCCTATTCCAAAGTTAAATGATTAATTTTGGAATTCAATATTTATTAATTTTAAACAAACAATATTATGGCTTTTGAATTACCACAATTACCTTATGCATACGATGCACTAGAACCACATATTGATGCTAGAACCATGGAAATACATCATTCTAAGCATCACAACGCCTATACTACTAACCTAAACGCTGCCATTGCTGGAACCGATTTAGAAGGAAAATCAATTGAAGAAATCCTTAAAAATTTGGACATGACTAAGGCGGCGGTTCGTAACAACGGTGGCGGATTTTACAACCACAATTTATTTTGGACAGTAATGTCTCCAAACGGAGGAGGATTACCAACTGGTGAATTGGCTAGCGCTATTGACGCAGCATTTGGTTCTTTTGACGAATTTAAAGCTACTTTTTCAAAAGCTGGAGCTACACAATTTGGTTCTGGATGGGCTTGGTTGTGTGTAAAAGACGGAAAATTGGAAGTTTGTGGAACTCCCAACCAAGACAATACCCTGATGCCAGGCGTAGGTTGTGGTGGAACTCCAATTTTAGGAATGGATGTTTGGGAACATGCCTACTACTTAAACTATCAAAACCGTCGTCCTGATTATATTGAAGCTTTCTTTAATGTAATTAATTGGGCAGAAGTTGCAAGACGTTATGCAGAGGCAAAATAATCACTGAGATATATTTAAAAAAGAGTCCCAAAAAATGGGGCTCTTTTTTTTATGTATTCCCTTTTAAAACACAATCTTCCTAAAAATAAAAAAGGTAGAAATTTCTTTCTACCTTTTTTGCCCCAAATCTACCATAACTTAACCTACTTATGTAATGGTGAGTCAAATGTAGGCTAGGAACATATTGTTTCCAAAGAAAATCGTTAAACAGATTAAAAAGTCGTTGAGTTGATTTTTGATGAATTTTATCTAACTAAATTTAGTGAGAAAAAATTAATTGTGTTTAAGGTTCTCGGGTTGCCTGAGGTTCTCGAAGACAACAAAATAAAAAAGGTAGAAATTTCTTTCTACCTTTTTTGCCCCAAATCTACCATAAACTTAACCTACTTATGTAATGGTGTCGCAAATGTATACTTGGACTTATGTTTCTCCAAAGAAAGTCGGTGAAATGCATCTAAATTCGATGAACGACATTTTTGTTTGTTTTAGTACGCTCTAGCGTCTTTGCCCTCGTAGAAATTCATAAATGCTCGATTAACCACACGGTTTCCTCCGTCGGTAGGATAATCGCCTGTAAAATACCAATCACCGAGGTTTTTAGGACACGCTTTATGTAAATTTTCCACCGATTGAAAAATAATTTTCACTTCCGTTTTTACCGAAGCTTCTGTAAGCATTTCGGCAATTTTATCTGAAATTTGCTCGTCGGTAAACGGCGCATACAATTCCTTTACATAATTGACGACTTCTGAATCTCGAAAATGTTCTTGTGCTTTGCATTTCACGTACACTTCTTCTACCAAATGATATTGATTCGTTTCTTTTAACAAGGCCAGCATTGCTCTAAAAGCAACCAGTCCTTCTAATTTAGCCATGTCAATTCCGTAACAATCTGGATAACGAATTTGCGGTGCTGAAGAAACTATAACCAATTTTTTAGGATGTAATCGATCCATCATTTTGATAATGCTTTTTTGCAGCGTAGTTCCACGAACAATGCTATCATCAATAATTACCAAATTATCGGTAGGTTTGATTACGCCATACGTGACATCATACACATGAGCCACCATATCGTCACGCGAACTGTCTTCGGTAATAAACGTTCTTAATTTCACATCTTTAATGGCAATTTTTTCAGAACGCAATTTTACCGATAAAATTTCTTGTAATTTTTGTTCTGATAACGCTTCTTTATTTTCTAAAATCGTAGCAATTTTACGTTGATTTAAAAAATCATTAGCGGCTTCCACCATGCCATAAAAAGACGTTTCCGCCGTATTCGGGATGTAGGAGAACACGGTATTATCGGTATCATTATCAACGGCTTTTAATACAGCTGGCATAATTAGTTTTCCTAAATCTTTTCGTTCTTGATAAATTTCGGCATCACTTCCACGAGAAAAATAAATACGCTCAAACGAACAGGCTTTTTTAATGGAAGCTTCCCGTACTTTTTCGTCTAAAACAGTTCCGTTTTTCTTTATAATTAAAGCATGTCCAGGAGTAATTTCCTGAATCTTATCGAAGGGCACATTAAACACTGTTTGAATCACTGGTCTTTCCGAAGCAACTACTACAACTTCATCATCTTGGTAATAAAACGCCGGGCGAATTCCTGCAGGATCACGTGTTACAAAGGCATCACCATGACCAATTAATCCTGCCATAGCATAACCGCCGTCCCAATTTTTAGAAGCACGTTTCAAGATTCGGGCAATATTTAATTTTTCGGCAATCATTGGAGATGCCTCTTGCTTGGATAAACCTTCGTTTTTACATTCTTGATACAAATCGGTTACTTCATCGTCTAAAAAGTGGCCAATTTTTTCCATCACCGTAACCGTATCGGCCATTTGTTTGGGATGTTGCCCTAATTGCACTAAATCTTGAAACAATTCTTTTACATTGGTCATGTTAAAGTTTCCGGCCACAATCAAATTTCGGTGCATCCAATTGTTTTGACGCAAGAAAGGGTGTACATTTTCAATACTGTTTTTTCCGAAAGTGCCGTAACGAACATGTCCTAAAAACAATTCACCTACATACGGAATGTGTTTCTTTTGTAAGGCAACACTTTCTTTGTAATCAGGATGATTTTCTAGTTCTTCGTTAATTCGGCCATTAATTTGAGCGAAGATATCTTGAATCGGTTGCGCTTGATTCGATCGAATACGACTGATGTAACGTTCTCCGGGATCTACATCCAATTTGATACTGGCTAAACCGGCACCGTCTTGTCCGCGATTGTGTTGTTTTTCAAGGAGTAAGTACATTTTTTCTACTCCGTAAAAAGCCGTACCGTATTTTTCCTTGTAGTATTCTAAGGGTTTTTTTAATCGTAAAAGGGCGATACCACATTCGTGTTTTATTGCGTCACTCATTGTTGTAGTTGTGTTGTTTAGGCTGGCTCCTAAAAAGAAGAGTAGCAGCTTGTGTTTGTAATTTGTTGTGTTTGTATTAAATAAAAATGCCCCGAAAATCGAGGCATAAATTTATGATAATTCTATTTCAAATTGTGTTAAAGATTTGAATTGCTTCAATCTATTTTTCACTTCCGATTCTGTCAACTCGACCATTCTTTCTGTTCCAAATTTTTCAACACAGAAAGAAGCTAAGTTAGATCCTTGAATGATAGCTGTTTTCATCGTTTCAAAAGAAACATCTCCTTGTTGTGTAATAAATCCGGCAAATCCTCCTGCAAAAGTATCACCAGCTCCTGTTGGGTCAAATACATCTGCTAAAGGTAATGCTGGAGCAAAGAAAATATGTTCGTTGTGGAAAATTAACGCACCGTGCTCTCCTTTTTTGATAACCACATATTTAGGTCCCATTGTATGGATTTTGGCAGCTGCTTTTACTAAAGAATATTCGCCTGATAATTGACGTGCTTCTTCATCATTAATGGTAATCACATCTACACGCTTGATAACTTCTAATAATTCTGGCAAAGCACAATCCATCCAAAAGTTCATAGTATCTAGCACTACTAATTTTGGTTTTTCGGTCATTTGATTCAAAACACCAGTTTGCACTAATGGATGTAAGTTTCCTAACATAACCACATCGGCATTTTTGAAATTTTCTGGAACCACAGGATTAAAATCGGCCAAAACATTTAATTCGGTTGCCAAAGTATCTCTCGAGTTCATATCGTTGTGGTAACGACCGCTCCAAAAGAACGTTTTTCCTCCTTTAACCACTTCAAGACCTGTAACATCGATATTTCTTGACTTTAATAAATCAATATGTTCTTGTGGAAAATCTTCTCCTACTACCGACACAATAGCCGATTGTAACTTAAAATGAGAAGCTGAAAGTCCGATAAATGTCCCTGCACCACCTAAAATTTTATCGGTTTTTCCGAAAGGTGTTTCAATAGCGTCAAAAGCTACTGTTCCTACTATCAATAATTTGTTCATATTCTACTTTGAAAAATTAAAGGTGCAAAGATACTCTATAAGTTGCAAAGTTGCAAAGTTTCAAAGTCGGATTCTTTCAAAGTCAAAATCGGCTCTAATTTCAACAATAAAAACTGCTCTTCATTCCTAATCTTACGTATATTTTTTTGGAAATAAATTCGCATTTATCTGCCATAAAAACTTCAAATCAGAGCAATTTATCAGCCTCATTTTCATAAAAAACATCCACTGATACGTTTTTTTGTAGGGAGGCCATCACCGCTAATTCATCGCAGCGTTCGTTTTGTGGGTGATTATTATGACCTTTTATCCATTTAAAATCGACTTGGTGTTGGCGGTAAATTTTTAGAAATCTCTTCCATAAGTCCGGATTCTTTTTCCCTTTATAACCCGTCTTTTCCCAACCAAATACCCATTTTTTTTCCACAGCATCTACGACATATTTAGAATCGGAGACTACTAAAACTTTCATGTTTGGATTTTTGAGTTTTTCTAAACCGACGATAACCGCTAATAATTCCATTCGGTTATTTGTTGTTAATCGGAAACCTTCGTAAAACTCTTTTTTATAAGGAGTTCCTACCAATTCCATTACGACACCATAACCTCCTTTCCCCGGATTACCTTTGGCAGCGCCGTCTGTATATATGTGAACTTGATGTGACATTTTAGACTTCTTGGATTTGTTAGACTTGCTTAGATTGTTGGATTATTTAGATTTTCTTTCCACTGAGACATTATGGAGTATAAGGTATAAGTTAGCCTAACAATCGCTCGATTACTTTAGGGAAATATTGGTGTTCCAAGGCATGCACTTTTTCAGCAATACATTCCGCTGTTTTACAGTCTTCGATATTGACAGTTTGTTGAAAAATAATGCCACCTTCATCGTAATGTTCGTTCACAAAATGAATCGTAATCCCGGTTTCAGTCTCTTTATTATCTAAAACAGCTTGATGTACATGCATGCCGTACATTCCTTTTCCACCATATTTTGGTAGTAACGCAGGATGAATATTAACAACTTTATTAGGATACTCTTTTATAATGTTTTCTGGAAATTTCCATAAAAAACCAGCTAGAACAATTAAATCTGGTTGAATTGCATTAATCTTTTCTAGCACTTCTCCACTATTTAACGCCTCTCTATCAAATATATGGGTAGCAACGCCAAGATTTTTGGCCTTCTCTAAAACTTTGGCATGCAGATTGTTAGTGAATACCGCGACTACGTTCCCAAAAGTACTGTTTTTAAAATGTAATATGATTTTTTCGGCATTAGAACCCGAACCGGAAGCAAATATTACAATCTTTTTCATTTATTTGATACTATAAAGTGCAACGATACAATTAGAAGATTTGCATCGGCAATGGTGATTTTTATTACGCAAAAAAAAGAATAATAAATGACAAATTATTAAAAATGATCTGCTTTGTGAAATTAATTTTTTAAATTCGTAGTTATATTTATTAACTAAAATGTTGTTTTAAAATAAAGTTTTTTATTTTTGCCAACTAATTAAAATTTAAAATTAAAGATTATGTCAGACATTGCATCAAGAGTAAAAGCGATTATCGTAGACAAATTAGGCGTTGACGAAAACGAAGTTGTTACAGAAGCAAGCTTCACAAACGATTTAGGTGCTGATTCATTAGACACTGTTGAGCTTATTATGGAATTCGAAAAAGAATTTGATATTCAAATTCCAGACGACCAAGCTGAAAACATTGCTACTGTAGGTCAAGCTATTTCTTACATCGAAGAAGCTAAAAAATAATACTTACTTAAACATCTGTAAGGGCCAAATCTTGCAGATGTTATTATTTTTTACTGACTTTATCAAAATCTTTTTATAGATTTGTAAAAAACATTGATTGTATTACAATCATAAATATAGTAATACCCCATTGTTTCTTTTAGTTATTATTAAAAGTGCTATGGGTTTTTTTATATCAAACAAAATCAACCAAAATGCAATTAAAGCGAGTAGTAGTTACAGGATTAGGCGCACTTACACCCATTGGAAACACCATTCAAGAATATTGGGATGGATTAGTAAATGGAAAAAGCGGTGCAGCTCCTATCACATATTATGATACCGAAAAACACAAAACCAAGTTTGCTTGTGAGGTAAAAAACTTCAATATCGAAGAATTTATCGACCGAAAAGAAGCAAGACGTATGGATAAATTTGCCCAATATGCCATCGTAGCAGGTGAACAAGCCATTGCTGATGCCGGAATTACGGATACCAATGTTAACAAACAACGTGTAGGCGTAATTTGGGGTGCAGGAATTGGTGGTTTAGAAACGTTTCAAGAAGAAGTTTTAAGCTATGCTAAAGGAGACGGAACACCGCGTTTCAATCCTTTCTTTATTCCGAAAATGATTGCCGATATTGCTCCTGCACATATTTCTATGCGTAATGGCTTTATGGGACCTAATTACACTACTGTTTCAGCTTGTGCATCTTCTGCAAATGCTCTAATTGATGCTTTCAACTACATCCGTTTGGGTATGTGTGATGTGATCATCTCTGGCGGATCAGAAGCTGCCGTAACAATTGCTGGAATGGGTGGTTTTAACTCCATGCAAGCTTTATCTACAAGAAACGAAAGTCCAGAAACCGCTTCAAGACCTTTTGATGCTACTCGTGACGGGTTTGTCTTAGGTGAAGGAGCGGGTGCCTTAGTTTTAGAAGAATACGAACACGCTAAAGCTCGTGGCGCAAAAATATATTGTGAAGTTGGTGGTGGTGGAATGTCGTCTGACGCTTACCATTTAACCGCTCCACATCCAGAAGGAATTGGAGTAATCGCAGTAATGGAAAACACGCTTCGTGATGCCGGTATGCGACCAGAAGAGGTAGACCACATTAATACGCATGGAACTTCAACTCCATTAGGAGATGTTGCCGAATTAAAAGCGATTAGTCATGTTTTTGGAGATCATGCTAAAAACATCAACATCAATTCAACCAAATCAATGACAGGTCACTTGTTAGGAGCTGCGGGTGCTATCGAAGCTATTGCTTCTATCTTAGCCATGCAACACGGAATTGTTCCTCCTACTATTAATCATACTACTGTAGACGAAAACATTGACCCATCATTAAACTTAACGCTAAATAAAGCTCAAAAAAGAGATATTAAAGTAGCGATGAGTAACACTTTTGGTTTTGGTGGACACAATGCTTGTGTTTTATTCAAAAAAATAGATTAATCTAATATGAGTATTATCAGAAAAATATTTCCATCTTCCCGTTCTACCGAGGACGGGATTTTTTTTGATAAACTAGAAAAAATACTAGGTTTTAAACCTTTAAACCTCAACAATTACAAAAAAGCATTCACACATCGCTCGATGAACAAAGTGGATGAAAATGGGAATCAAATTAGTTATGAACGATTAGAATTCCTAGGTGACGCCATGTTAGGCTCGGTAATTGCAGCGCATTTATTTAACAAAGTGCCTACTGGTGACGAAGGTTATTTAACCAAAATGCGTTCTAAAATCGTTTCTCGAGAGCATTTGAACGAATTGGGAAAAGACTTTAATCTCATTCAGTTTGTAGAAAGCAAAGTTTCTCCCCAACATTTTGGTGAAAATGTACACGGCAACATTTTTGAAGCCTTTATTGGTGCTATTTATCTGGACAGAGGTTTTGTGTATTGTGAAAAATTCATCCACAAAAAAATCATTAAACCGTATGTCGATATTGATCGATTGGAAGGAAAAGTGATCAGTTACAAAAGCTTGTTAATTGAATGGTGTCAGAAAGAAAAAAAATCCTTTACCTATGAAATTTATGATGATAACGGCACTGGAAGTCAGAAATTTTTTGGCGTAAAACTTCACATTGACGACAAAGTCATTGCTAAAGCACGAGCTACTTCTAAAAAGAAAGCTGAAGAAATTGCTTCCAAACGCGCTTATTTTGTTTTCCAACAAAAGATTGATAAGACATAAAAAAAGGAGTTATTCCCATTTAGAAAACAACTCCTAATTCCTATTTCTTTTCTTTTATTGCTTGATGATGGTTTTTACCGATCTGTAATTTTCATTCTCAATTACTAACAAATATGATCCTTGAGCAATTTCTGAAATATCTATTTGAACAGCATTGGAATCTAACACAGAAGGTTTCTTACTTGTAATAATTCTTCCTCTTAAATCGATAATTTGCATTTTTGAAGTCGTCAGCGCAGAATTTGATGTAATCGTTAGTAATCCGTTGGATGGATTTGGATAAACATTTAATCCTAAGAATTCATTTGCATTCACACTCAACGGCGGATCAACGATCACGGTCATCGGTACAATTGCAGGAGCCAATCTCGCACAATCGTTGGCAAAAGTCACTTTGGCATTCCAAACCCCTTCTTCAGCACTTCCATCTTGAATATTGGAAATAACCGGATTAGTCCCACCTCTAGAAGTTCCTGTTGGGGCAAACCATTCTATCGTTCCAACATATAAATTCGACGGAATTTGCAACTCTAAATTGGCACCTTGAGTCACCGTTATCATTGATCCTGTCGTAAATACCCCTCCGTCTATTTTATATTGTGTAGTTCCTGTTAAATTCGGATTGGTGGGATGAATCGTTACCGTCACCGTTTGTGCTTTAGAAGGGAATCCAACTGGAGTAATGGTTATAGTATGTGTTCCTACTGGCAGATTGCTCATGTTTACAGTCACGTTTCCATCGGCAGTGATTGTTGCTGGAGAAAAACTTACCGTTGCGCCAGCAGGTTGTCCAGATGCCGAATAACTTATAGCATTACATCCGTGAACATTATTTGAAAAAACAAAAGAAGCATTGGTTCCTTGGCAAGCAGTAAGCGTAGTAGCTCCTGTATTTGCAAAATCTACATCTGGCTTTACGATTTCACACCAAGCAAAATCTACATTTCCCGGTGTAATGGTAACATGATTTTCATTGGTTGGAGGCAAATACCAGTTTTTGAAAGGTGTGGTGTTTGTTGTGACCGTGGTAGTCCCGTCCCAAGGTAAATCTTTGGCTCCTAAGTTTATATTGAAATAATAATTAGGTTGATTGGCTGTAATCACTCCACCCACATTTAAGGCCATTCCACTTACTGCAGGAATAAAGCTAAACTTATCCGCTTTCATGGCTCCTAAGAAATTTGTTAAAACGGGATCACCTGGCGGAAGCGAATCGGCCAAACCACTCATATCAAACAACCCTCCCGGCGACGAATCGACACCATTGCTCCCAGCGCTTTGTTTTGCCGTAGCTAAAAACGAATCTTGAGTAATCCAGAAAAAAATTTGGGCTTGAATGTCTACATCCACAATCGTTTCTTGTACATTGGCATTGGGCATAAACTCACAAAATGTCATGGCTCTTGTATTGATAATCGCAAAAACATCTCCCGTATCGATGTTGGCTTGACTGGAAGCCGTTCCTATAAAATCGAAGCCCGGATTGATATCATTGTTATTTTTATCTTTAAACTTAGCTAAGGCCCCGCTTCCATTAATCATCGAGATATTTCTAGTAGTTTGTGGGAACCCCATCGAATTCATTCTGTCTTGGAAATTATTTCTAATACCGGGATAACCCGTTGGTGTTAAAGGCAAACCAGAAGAAGGCACAATAGGATCATCTCCTAAAGCTACACCCGCCCCTGCTGCAATATGGGCTTGAAAATGATCGACCAACATTTGTTTTGCTGCCGGGGAGCGAAGCATTCCATTGATTAATGGCTTTACACCATCAGCATCTCCATAACCATAGGCGAAATAATTAAATAAATGTTGCAATCCGATAGGAACGTTGGCGCCATAATGAGGCGAGTCGAAAGAAATCCAAAGTCTCGTTTGATGATTTAAAGCATTTTGTTCCATGAAACGTAAAGCATATCTTGAAATCAATCCCCCCATACTTGGCCCGATGATTATATTTTGTTCTGTCCCGACTTTTTGAGCATTCAATGTTTCGATTACTGTCACCACCGACAAGGCATTTCTTTCAATAAAATCGGCACCGCCATCAACAACTCGTCCTAAAGCATTGGTATAATTCGGAAAATTTACAATCACAATATCGTAGCCTTCTTCGTTTCTAATGCGATCGCCTAAATTTCGAGTTATACCCCCAGCATCAACATAGGTCAGTAAATCGTACACCGCTGTTGTATTTCTGGCATCGGTTGGATCAAAACCATCAATTACATAAATAGGCTTGTCGAAAACACCGTCTGGGCTTCTAAATATTTCGTATTCACATTTCCCTGGTGACAAATCCGTTTCACCATAAATGGCCAAATCGGGATTTCTTGTTGCTGTAATTAAGGCAGGCGCTCTTCTAAAGAGTCTTGCCACATCAGCATTCGAATAAGAAACAGTTAGTAGCGATTTTCGGGTGATTTTTTTACCACTTTCGAAATAAATTTCAAATTGAAGTTCTTTTTTCCCTTCAGAAGGATAATTCACTACGATTCCTTTGTCTAATTCGGCTACTACAAACCCTTTTCCATCATCAAAATTGGTTTTGATAGTCGTAATTTTATCGTTAGTAGTATTGACAAACATAGTACTATCGAACAAAAAAGTAGTATTTACCCCTTTTTTTCTTAGGGCTAACGGAGCTACAATTGTATTGGAATAAGTATCAAAAACATATTCATTAGATGTTCGAGTAGCTTTATTTCCATTTATTATAAATTGTCCTTTTTGATACGCTTGTTTACTTGGGACTTCAAATTCGGTGTGGATCAATCCGATTTTCAGAATGGTGTTTGAATTTTCGATTTTCATTTCCGACTCGATTAAATCGGCTTTTTGAAATCTTTTTTTAGAATCAGCTTTCGAAAGTTCTTCATAAGATTCATGAAGATTGTACATGTTGTAGCTTTCGCTTTTTTTACCTAAAACAGTGAAGGGTTTTACATCTGTTACGAGTAAGGAAGTTTTCATTCCGGTTCGATCGAAATTGGAAAAATCGACTTTCTTTTTGTTTTGTGATTGCACCCCAAATGCAACAAACAAAAAGAAAAACCAATAGTACTTTTTGGTCATAATTTTAGTTTTTGGTTGGTATGTTTTTGGTTTTATTATTATGCGTGCATAATAATTTTCTTACACAATTTAAATATATTTTTCTAATAATCAAATTTTTAACTGTTTATTTGAATTTTTAGCAATAAAAAAGCCACGCAATGCGTGGCCTTTACTTTTATCAAATTTCTTGAAGATTAACCTAAAAACGGATAGCTATAATGTTCAGGGGTCACAAAAGTTTCTTTGATGGTTCTTGGAGACACCCAACGTAATAAATTTTGTGCAGAACCTGCTTTATCGTTTGTTCCAGAAGCTCTTGCTCCACCAAAAGGTTGCATTCCGACTACCGCGCCTGTTGGTTTGTCGTTAATATAGAAGTTTCCAGCAGCATTTTGTAACGCAACCGTTGCTTCTTCAATAGCATAACGATCGGTACTTAAAACAGCCCCAGTTAGAGCATATTCAGACGTTTGATCAACTAAGGTTAACGTTTCTGCCCATTTCGCATCTTCATACACATAAATGGTAATTACGGGTCCGAAAAGTTCCGTTTCCATGGTAGCATATTTCGGATTTGTCGTTACAATAACGGTTGGCTCTACAAACCATCCTTTTGATTTATCGTAATTTCCACCAATAATAATTTCAGCATCTGCGTCTTTTTTAGCTTGATCGATATATTTTGCTAATTTATCAAAAGAACCTTCGTGAATAACCGCTGTGATAAAGTTGGAGAAATCTTCTGGCGATCCCATTTTCATCGTTGCCACATCCGCAATTAATTGTTCTTTCACCGCTGGCCATAAACTTTGAGGAATATACGCTCTTGAAGCCGCCGAACATTTCTGTCCTTGGAATTCAAAAGCACCACGCGTAATCGCTGTGGTCACTTGTTTAACGTTGGCTGATGGATGTGCGATAACGAAATCTTTTCCACCTGTTTCCCCAACAATTCTTGGGTACGTTTTATAGTTGTGAATGTTTTCTCCGATTTTTTTCCAAATTTCTTTGAAGATAAATGTTGAACCTGTATAGTGAATTCCAGCGAAATCTGGCGAAGCTAAAACCGTATCGGTAATCATTACTGGATCTCCAAAAACAACATTAATGACACCATCTGGAACGCCTGCTTCTTTGAAAACATCAATAATCACTTTGGCAGAAAATACTTGGCTATCACTTGGTTTCCAAACCACAACATTACCCATTAACGCAGCACTTGCCGGTAAATTTGCTGCGATTGCTGTAAAGTTGAAAGGCGTTACCGCGTAAACAAAACCTTCTAAAGGTCTGTACTCTACTCTGTTCCACATATCTGAAGTCGAAGCCGGTTGGTCTGAGTAAATTTGTGTCATGAATTCTACATTGAAACGTAAGAAGTCGATTAACTCACAAGAGGCGTCAATTTCAGCTTGGTGAATGGTTTTGGATTGCGCAATCATCGTTGCTGCATTGATTTTTGCTCTGTACGGACCAGCGATTAATTCTGCCGCTTTTAAAAAGATCGCAGCACGTTGTTCCCAAGCCATGTTCGCCCATTTTGTTCTGCTTTCTAAAGCATTGGCAATGGCTTTTTCTACATGTGCTTTTTCAGCCAAATGATACGTTCCCACAACATGATGGTGATCGTGTGGCGCCGACATGTTTCTAGTATTTCCTGTGCGAATTTCTTCTGAACCAATATACAAAGGCACATCGATTTTCGAATTCCACATTGCTTTGTACGCTTCTAGAACTCTAGTTTTTTCTGGAGAATTGGGTGCGTAACCTTTTACTGGCTCGTTTACCGCTTTTGGTATATTAAAAAATCCTTTTAACATATTTATAAGTTTGAATATTAGACAATTTAATTGCTTTTACTGCAAAAGCTGTACAAAAGTACAAAGGTTTTTTGAAATAGCTGGAATGGAAATCGAAAGCTTTTCAAAATGAAAATTTATTATCCGAACCACCCTTAATTTGGATGGAATACTAATGAAAAATCCCAAACTCTTTCGAATTTGGGATTTGTATTATAAAATTACTTCGTTCCTCGCAATGACTATAACTCCAATGCTTTTCTAGGATTACCTCCCATTAAGATTTCTGTTGGGTTTTCTAACGCTTCTTTCACTGCTACTAAGAAACCAACTGACTCACGTCCGTCGATGATTCTGTGATCGTAGGATAAGGCAACAAACATTACTGGAGCGATCACAATTTGACCGTTTTTCACAATAGCTCTGTCTACCACATTGTGCATTCCAAGAATTCCTGATTGAGGAGGATTGATAATCGGTGTCGATAACATAGAACCAAATACACCACCATTAGAGATTGTGAACGTTCCACCTGTCATTTCGTCTACGGTAATTTGTCCGTCACGAGCACGAATCGCTAAACGTTTGATTTCCGCTTCAACACCACGGAAAGACAATAATTCTGCATTACGCATAACCGGCACCATTAATCCTTTCGGACCCGAAACTGCTACTGAAATATCACAGAAGTCATATGAAATTTTCTCTTGACCATCGATCATTGAATTTACATCTGGGTACAATTGTAAGGCACGAGTTACCGCTTTGGTGAAGAACGACATAAAACCTAATCCCATTTGGTGTTTGGTTTTGAATTCTTCTTTATACTGATCGCGTAATTTATAAATTTCCGTCATGTCTACTTCGTTAAAAGTAGTCAACATCGCTGTTTCGTTTTTAGCTGCTACTAAACGCTCAGCTACTTTACGACGCAACATCGATAATTTAGATCTTTCAGAACCGCGAGAACCACCCGTTGGGGTTCCCATAGAAGGTACCGCATTGGCAGCATCTTCGGTAGTGATTCTACCACCTTTTCCTGAACCAACAATTTCAGAAGGTTGGATATTTTTCTCTGCTAATATTTTTTTAGCCGCTGGCGAAGCCGAACCTGTAGCGTATGTAACTTCTTGAACTGGAGCTGCTTTAGGCGCTTCTACTTTTTTCTCTTCTGCTTTAGGAGTTTCTACGGCTGCTGAGCCTGTCGAAGCAGGTTTTGCACCATCAGTGTCGATAAAACATACTACTGCACCTACAGCTACTGTATCGCCTTCTTCTGCTTTAAGGGTAATAATACCGCTTACTTCCGCAGGCAATTCTAACGTAGCTTTATCGGAATCAACCTCAGCAATCGCTTGGTCCTTTTCTACATAATCTCCATCTTTTACTAACCAAGTGGCAATTTCTACTTCCTTGATTGACTCTCCCGGTGAAGGGACTTTCATTTCTAAAATCATCGGTTATAATTTTATAAAGTGTTGTTATTTATCTGATTATCAAAAATACAATTTTT
Organism: Flavobacterium sp.; assembly: GCA_018062725.1. Next base: position 6,701 of record JAGORP010000013.1, on the reverse strand, counting down.
ATTGAAATAGGGTTTTATCAAAAACCATGGCAATGGCTGCGGCATGACGTTTTTTAGAACGTACATAACTACCTGCTGCCGGCGCACTGTAGGCTTTTGGCGAGGCTACTCTGAATTTTACTTCGTTGAAATTCATCAACATAAAACCATAAGCTCCCATATTTTTCGGCTCTTCCTGTGCCCAAACGTAATCGTCAGCATTCGGATATTTCGCAATGATTGCTTTCATCTGTTCTACCGGTAGTGGGAACAATTGTTCTACTCTTACCAAAGCAACATCGTTTCTTCCGTTGGCTTCTCTTTCCGCTTTTACGTCGTAGTAGAATTTTCCGGTACAGAATACCAAAGTTTTTACAGTTGCTGGGTTTACGTTTGCATCATCAATTACTTCCTGGAATTCTCCGTTGGTAAATTCCGTTACGGAAGAAACCGCTTCTGGGTGACGCAATAAACTCTTCGGAGTCATGACTACCAATGGCTTACGGAATTTCGTTACCATTTGTCTTCTTAATAAGTGGAAGAAGTTCGCTGGAGTCGTACAATCGGCCACATACATGTTATGGTGGGCACACAATTGTAGGAAACGTTCCATACGTGCAGAAGAGTGTTCGGCACCTTGGTTTTCATACCCGTGAGGTAATAGCATTACAATACCGTTTTGGTTGTTCCATTTGTCTTCCGCAGCCGAAATGTACTGGTCAATCATAATTTGAGCGCCGTTTCCGAAATCTCCAAACTGAGCTTCCCAAATGGTTAACGCATTCGGATTCGCTAAGGCATACCCATATTCGAATCCTAAAACGCCATATTCTGAAAGGTGTGAATTGTACACCGAAAAATTTCCTTTTTTGTTCGGAATGTGATTCAATAAGATTACTTCTTCTTCCGAATCTTCCACTTTGACTACGGCGTGACGGTGGGAGAACGTTCCACGCTCGACATCTTGACCTGAAATACGCACATCGTACCCTTGAGTCAATAACGATCCATAGGCTAACATTTCACCCATCGCCCAATCTAACTTATCAGTTTCCACCATCGTTTTACGATCGCCAATTAGTTTGGTTATTTTGCTGATGAATTTTTTATCAGAAGGGAGTTCTGTAACCGTTTTCGCAACAGCATCTATAATGTCTTTGCTAACTTTGGTCTCATATTTTTGAAGCATTCCTGCAGCTTCAACTTGTTCGAATCCTTTCCACTCATCTTGCATGAACGGAGAAATTACCGTCAAGTCTTTTTTACGAGAGTTTTCTAAGTTTTCTTCTAAAGCCGCTTTGTATTCTTCTTCTAAGCTCTTTACATAATTACCATCAATGGCTCCTTCTGCTTTTAATTGTTCGGCATACAGATCTCTTGGGTTTTTATGTTTGGAAATTGCTTTGTATAATTTAGGTTGGGTGAAACGAGGTTCATCCCCTTCGTTATGCCCGTACTTTCTATATCCTAATAAATCAATGAATACGTCTTGCTTGAATTCCATACGGTATTCTAAAGCAAACAACATAGCATGTACTACCGCTTCAGCGTCATCGGCATTCACGTGTAACACCGGAGACAAAGTAACCTTAGCAATATCTGTACAATACGTTGACGAACGAGCATCTAAGTAATTTGTAGTAAATCCTACCTGATTATTCAATACAATATGAATGGTCCCGTTGGTTTTGTAACCATCCAACTTCGCCATCTGAATAATTTCATATACGATTCCTTGTCCAGCAACCGCCGCATCACCGTGAACGGCAATAGGCAAGACTTTAGAGAAATCTTCAGGAAAATATTTATCTTGTTTAGCACGAGTGATACCTTCAATAACCGCCCCTACTGTTTCCAAGTGCGAAGGGTTTGGGGCTAAGTTGATATTGATATTTTTTCCGGTTTGCGTTTTTCTGTTGGCTGTTAATCCTAAGTGGTATTTTACATCACCATCAAATAATGCATCGTCATCATAATCTTTTCCATCAAACTCTGAAAAGATGTCTTGAGTTGGTTTTCCGAAAACATTCGCCAATACATTCAAACGACCACGGTGTGCCATTCCCATTACGAATTGCTCTACCCCTTTTTCGGCGGCGGCTTCAATTAAGAAATCTAGAGCCGGAATAGCCGATTCAATTCCTTCCAAAGAGAAACGTTTTTGACCTACATATTTGGTATGCAAGAAGTTTTCGAAAGAAACGGCTTCATTTAATTTCTTAAGGATGCGTTTTTTCTGATCGGTATTAAAATGTGGTAAATTATCATTGATATCTAAACGACGTTGAAACCAATCGATTACTTTTGGATCTCTAATGTACATGTATTCCACTCCAATGTGCTGACAGTAAACATTGACCAAATGTTTGATGATCTCTTTTAACGAGCATGGATTTAAGTTGACCACTTTCGCAGCATCAAAAACGGTATTCATATCCGCTTCAGACAGTCCGAAGTTTTCAATTTTTAAATCGGGCGAATAAACTCTTCTATCGCGAACTGGGTTCGTTTTTGTAAACAAATGACCACGTGTTCTGTAGGCATCAATTAGTTTAAGAACACTAAATTCTTTTTGAAGCTTATCGGTTACTACCGAACAATCTGCTTGACCATTGGCAGCGTAAGCTAACTGCTCTACTGGTCCAGCTCCAAATTCGTTAGCAAAGTCAAATCCTTGGAAAAAACTTCTCCAACTTGGCTCTACGCTATCTGGATTTTGTAAATATTGGTCGTATAAATCGGCAAAAAAAGCCGTGTGTGCTGCGTTTAAAAAGGAAAACCTATCCATAATTTTGTCTTAGGACGTTTTATGTTAAAAAATTTATGCAAAAGTATAAACTTTTGCTTGAAACTAACCAATAAAATAGTACATTTATCTTTAAAATTTCTAATTATTTGTTATGAACTCTAAATTTAAACGAAACATTATCAAATTGATACTTTTTTTCGGTTTAATTTTTAATTCTGTAATTTTAAATGCTCAAAATGACAGCATTCCAAAATCGAAGAGTGTCTTTTGGGAGCATGTTCGTTTTGGAGGTGGATTAGGACTCAGTGTTGGAGGTGGATTTACCAATGTTGCACTATCCCCAATGATGTATTACAATATAAACGAATGGGTTAGCGTTGGAACGGGCTTAACCGGAAGTTATATCAAAAGTAGCAATGACTATAATTCATGGATTTATGGAGGCAGTATCGCTGGGATTTTTAACCCTATAGAAAACATACAAATTTCTACAGAATTCGAACAATTGAGGGTCAATACCAAATTTCAATCCCTAACCGGAAAAACAACCGATAATTTTTGGAATTCTGCTTTATTTTTAGGGGCTGGTTATCGGGCAGGAAGCGTTACCTTAGGACTTCGATACAATGTACTTCACGATAAAAACAATTTTATTTATTCAGATCCATTAATGCCATTTGTGCGGGTTGTTTTTTAGCCAGTTTAAAAACTAGCATTTCACTTAAAATATTTACATTTGCTTCAAATAAAAGTCAATGATTGTAACTTCTTCCAAAAAAATATATTTTGCCAGTGACCAACATTTAGGAGCACCAACTCCAGAAATTAGTTTTCCGCGAGAACAAAAATTTGTAGCCTGGCTTGATGAAGTAAAACAAGATGCGGCGGCTATTTTTTTGTTGGGTGATTTATTTGATTTTTGGTTTGAATATAAAACGGTTGTTCCAAAAGGGTTTGTTCGGGTTTTGGGCAAATTGGCTGAAATTCGCGATAGTGGCATTCCCATTTATTTTTTTGTTGGAAATCATGATTTGTGGATGAATGATTATTTCGAAAAAGAACTCAACATCCCGGTTTATCATACTACCAAAGAATTCACCTTCAACGGAAAAGAATTTTTAATTGGTCATGGTGATGGACTTGGTCCGGGCGACAAAGGCTACAAACGCATGAAAAAAGTGTTTACCAATCCGTTTTCCAAATGGCTTTTCAGATGGTTGCATCCCGATATTGGCGTTAAATTAGCCCAACATCTTTCAGTAAAAAACAAATTGATTTCAGGCAGTGAGGATGTGAAATTTTTGGGAGAAGACAACGAATGGTTAGTACAGTATGCCAAACACAAATTGACCTCCAAACATTATGACTATTTTATTTTTGGTCACCGCCATCTTCCGATGGAAATCAAATTAAACGACACTTCTAAATACATCAATCTTGGCGATTGGATAGGCTATTTTACTTATGGTGTTTTTGATGGAAATGCCTTCGAATTGAAGAAATACTAATGATAAATCTCAAAACACAAATAATAAAAAACAAGTAATATCCATTTCTCAAAATATCTAATTTTTGGAATTTATTTCTAATTTTGGATTTGCTTTTTGTTATTTCTTTTATTTACCTTTGCGCCGTCTCAAAGGGGTGCTCTAAATAACGAGCTGAGATTATACCCAATGAACCTGGGCGGGTAATGCTGCCAAGGGAACTGACACGAACTACGTGCACATAGTTAATGTCGAGAAATTCATTATTTAATTTTTAACAACAGAATAATTGCCCCTTTTATTCGTAAACCATTACGAATGAAAACTTTATTCAAACAAAGTCAAAAGACACTTTTAAGTCTTCTTTTTTTTCACTTTTCTCTTTTTTCATTGGCACAAGAGAAAGTACAAGATTCTACCAAATCAAACAAGCTGGAAGATGTTATTGTCACCGCAACTCGTGTGAAAGACAATTCACCTTTTGCTTTCTCTACCCTCAAAAAAGAAGCGTTAAGTACCACCAATTTAGGCCAGGATTTACCCATTTTATTAGACCAAATGCCTTCTGTTGTCACTACTTCCGATGCAGGAATTGGAGTGGGTTACACCGGAATGCGTGTGCGTGGTAGTGATGCTACACGAGTGAATGTCACCATAAACGGGATTCCGTATAATGACGCCGAAAGTCATGGCACCTTTTGGGTAAACATGCCCGATTTTGCTTCTTCTGTAGAAGACATACAATTGCAACGTGGCGCCGGAACTTCTACCAATGGCTCAGGAGCTTTTGGAGCGAGTTTGAATTTACGAACCTTAAAACCATCAACAGAAGGCTATGCAACCATTTCAAATTCAATTGGATCTTTCGGCACCAGAAAACATACCTTAAGTTTAGGCTCCGGAATCAAAAATGGCTTTTATGCCGAAGGGAGATTGTCTAAAATTGCCAGTGATGGTTATATCGATAGAGCTTCTTCTGATTTAAAATCCTTTTATACCGAAGCCGGTTATATTGGAGCCAATACATCTATTAAAGCCATGGTTTTTGGCGGAAAAGAAATTACCTATCAATCTTGGTATGGAACTCCAGAGTCTGTTATCAAAGGAGATGTTGCTGGAATTCAGGAATTCATTAACAGGAATTATTCTACCCCTGAAGAAGCCTATAATTTGCTTACTTCAGGAAGAACCTACAACTTTTACACCTATGAAAACCAAGTAGACAATTATGGTCAAAATCATTATCAATTGCATTTTACTCATCAATTTAATGAGTATTTGAATGCTTCTATTTCAAGCAATTACACTAGAGGTAAAGGATTTTACGAAGAATTTAAAGCCAAACAAAAACTTAGTAAATATTTCCCAGACGCACCAAACGGATCGGATAAAGGTAATGTAGTACGAAGAAAATGGTTAGACAATGACTTTTATGCTTTGGTATATTCTGTAAATTACAAAAAAGAAAAGTTTTCAGCTACATTAGGTGGAGGATATAATAAATACGATGGTAAACATTTTGGAGAAATTATTTGGAATTCTTTCCCTGTTGCGCTGAATAAAGATGTGCCCTATTACAAAGCCACAGGATTAAAAGAAGATTACTCTACATTTTTGAAATCGGATTATAATTTTACACAAAAGCTGATTGGTTATCTTGACTTACAAGTTAGAAAAGTAGATTATAGTGCCACTGGAATGAATGCCGATTTGAAACAATTAAACGTCAACAAAACCTACAATTTCTTTAATCCGAAAGCCGGAATTACTTTCTTAATCAATGACAACAACAGGGTTTATGGCTCTGTTGCCGTGGCGAACAAAGAACCAAATCGAGACGACCTAACCAAAAATCCCAAAGAACCAACCGCTGAAAAATTGATCGATTATGAAGTAGGTTATGCCTTTAAAAACAACCTTTTTTCTTTTAATGCCAATGGGTATTTCATGAATTACGAAGACCAATTAGTACTTACAGGCGCGATTGATGATACCGGAGGTCCAATTCGTGAAAATGTATCCAAAAGTTACCGTTTGGGATTAGAATTGGTGGCACAGGCAAAAGTGAATGATAAATTAAAATTGGAGTTGAACACCACTTTAAGTAAAAATAAAATAAAATCTTTCGATTATAAAGTGGCCGACACGCAGTATGACACGACTACTTATGAAGAATCTTATTTTACAGTAATCACAAAATACAAGGATACAGATATTTCATTTTCTCCAAATTTAATTTCTAGCGGAAGTGTTACCTACACGCCTATTAAAAATTTAAATGTTGCTTTACTTTCTAAATATGTTGGCAAACAATATTTAGACAATACTTCAACGATTTCCAGGAGTATAAAAGCCTACAATACAACTAATTTAAGTGTTACTTATGCACTAAAACCAAGATGGATTAGAGAAATTAATTTCAATTTGTTGGTCAATAATATTTTCAACAAAATGTACGAGTCTAACGGATATACGTACAGCTATTA
>JAGORP010000096.1 GCA_018062725.1 Flavobacterium sp. | reverse complement strand
CCTATACGCTCGTTCCTTTCCGAATGTTTTTCGGGTGTTGGAGGCGTTGAGTATGTAGAACGATATTTTTCATACGGCAATATTACAAACTTTATTTTTACTGTGCAAATATTTACAAAAATTTACAAATCACCACCCATTAACCTCTTTCAGCAATTTTCGATGCTTATCATTCAACTTCTCGTCATTACTGCCTTTTGTCAGCAGATTATCCATTTGACGCTGTACTTTCTCTAACTGTTCTTTCGCTTCCATAATTTATTATTTGGAGTGTAAAGATAATCTTCAATTGTATTATTTTACAAAATTTTACAATTAATTACAATAAGATAGAAAAAACTTATTACTTTTGTTTTGTGAATAGATAAAATCTATTGTACGCAAATCAAATCAAATTAAAATGGAAGAAGAAAATAAACCAGCGGAAGAAGTGAATACTGAAACCGTAGAACAGCAACCTGAATTTGTAGTAAGAGTTGCAAGTGATGATAATAAGCCGATTGAAGAAGTGGCTGTCGTTGAAAAAGTCGAAACAGCCAAAGTTGAAACTGATAAGCCAGCGGAAACTGAAATCGAAAAGACAATCGACCCGCCGGCAACAGAAGAAGTTAAGACTAAAACGAAATCCGAACTCGATGAAACTGCGGTTTTAGATTATTTAAAAGCCAAAGGTATCACAGCTGAAAACTTCGATGATTTAAAACCGAAAGAGCAAAGAAAGCTATCGGCCGAAGCTGAAAAATTCGCTGAATTCAATGAAAAAACGGGACGCGGAATGTCAGATTTCCTTGAAACGCAAAAAGATTGGAAAGTAGTAGCAGAAAGCAACCCTGAAAAAGTAATTAAAAAACAGTTAGCGCTCGATAATCCGACGCTTGACAAAGAAGATATTGAATTTCTCTATAACGAGAGATTTACCTATGACGAGGATTTCGCCGAAGAAAAGGAAATGAAATCCAAAAACATAGCAAAAAAAGTCGAATTGCAAAGAGCATTGGACAATCTTGAAAAACAGAAGACGGAGTACGAAGTTCCTCTCGGTGAGAGTGATTTAATTCCAACAGAGTACAAGACAGCCAAATCAGCCTTAGAGCAAATCACAAAAGGACAAGAAGAATATGACATTTTAGTTGCCGAAACACGCAAAGATTTTGTTTCAAAAACCGAAGATATTTTCAACGACAAATTTGAAGGTTTCAAAGTAAAAGTTGGGGAAGAAGAAATGGTTGTTAAGCCTGAAAACTTAAAAGAAGCAAAACAGATGCATCTTGACAGTACTAATTTTCATAAAAAGTTTTTTGACGAAGCTGGAAAAATAAAAGATCCGGTCGGTTATCACAAAGCGATGAATTTCGCAATGAATCCCGACAAGATGGCTACACACTTCTTTAATCTCGGAAAAGCGCATCAAGCCGAAACCGAAGAAAAAGAAAGCAAAAATATCCAAATGGATAGATTGCAAAGTGTAGCAAAAGCGCAAGCAGACGGTTTCTTTATTAAAAAAGCTGACTAACCCTTTTTGTTCGTTGACCAATTATTAACGAAAACCCAAACAAAAAAATGGCTTTAATGACCTCACCAGGAGTTATCTTAACTCCAACACCTACTAAGGTAATGACCCCGACAAATTACTTGTCAGGCGACGATTTCGATTACACGAACCAATACTTACCGGAAACGGATAAGATTATCTACCAACGCTTCGGAAACCAAATGATTACCGGAATGCTTGAAAGTTTAGGAAAAGAATCTCCATTCGCTTCCGATAACTTTAAATGGACTGAAGAAGGTCGTTTGACTCAACTCGGAACTGGTATTGCAAGAACAGGCGATGTGTTCACATTGAACAATCACACTTTCCGTATCGGAGAAACTGTTTACGCAAGAAGCCTTGATGGAACTTATGAAAGAAAAGGACGTATTTCTGCGGTAACAACCAATGATTTTACAGCTATTTGCGGTAACGCTGCTGGCTGGACTTTGTTGGGAACTACGGATATTGTTCTTTACGCATTCGGTTCTGAATACCAAAAAGGAACAGCGGGAATGTCTGCGCCATTGAATTCACAAGTTGCTTACTTTGAGAATACTCCGGTAATCACAAAAGAAATGATTTCTGAAAATGGTTCAAACCTTGCTCAAATCTGCTGGTTAGAAACTCCAAAAGGTTATGTGTGGTACTTCAAAAATTACGAAGACACAGAAAAACGTTTCAAAAATAAAATTGAAAGCGAACTAATCTTAGGTGAAAATTGGGCGGGTGCTTTGGCTGCTGCTGGTTATCAAGGAACGCAAGGTCTTTTCAGTGCGATGCGTGAAGGAAATATCTTCTCTGGTCAATTTACCGACCTTGACGATGCAGACGAGATTATCGAAAGATTGAATGCTCAAGGTATGATTTCTCAAAACTACTTGTATAACACAATTTCACAAGGTGCTGCTATTTCTGATTTCCTTAAAGCGGAATCTGTAACAGCTATGTCTTGGGGTGCGTTCGACAACAGTGAGTCAATGGCCTTGAAACTTGATTTCAAAGGTTTCCACCGTTCAAACTACGAATTCTATACTTCAGGTTGTAGATTCTTAGATGATCCAACTACGCAAGGTTCTAATGTTGGTGCGAGTAAAGTTCACGGTTTGTTGATTCCATCTGCCTCTAAACAGGTTTACGATAAAACAAATTCGACTTCAGCTACATTGCCAGTACTTCACGTTAAATACCGCGCCAATTCGGTCACAAACAGAAAGTATCAAATGGACGTTAGACAGTACGGAAACGGAACTTCAAATGGCGTTGATTCAACTACTACAGATTTCCAAACTGAAAGAATGTTGGTGCTTGTAGGACGAAATCAAACAATGCTATTTCAGGGGTAAGGATAGTTTCTACGAATATAATAAAAGCAAAGGCGCGAGTAAAATTGCGCCTTTTTTTCTAATCAAATTAAATTAAAAAAAAATGATGCAAAAAGGTGTAAACCCAAAAACAGGCGGATTATCAAATGCTTCACTCGAAGCGTTAGACGCCGAAACGAGAGCCAAGTATGGTATTGATGGGAAGTTACTTGACGGAACCATTGATAATTCACCATTAGAGATGATCTACGGTGATAATTCTCAACAAAAAGGAAATGAACCGCAAAAAGAGGCGATGATTCCTATGTCTGAAGTTAAAAAAATGATGGACGAAATGAAGGAAAACATTCTTCAGTCTATCCCAAAACAATCAGAACCGGCTACAGAACCAGCTCAAAAGCCACAGTCACAAGCAAAAATCGATGTGCTTGATGAACTTCCAGGATTCGAAGATTTTGAAATCAAAGACAGAACTTTTATCTTGAAAGATTTAAGCACTCCGATTACTTACGGATTAAAAACCCGCCACAAAAAAGGAAGCCCTTTAGAATACTTCAATCCCGTTACAAAAGTACAACACGCATTAATGTACACAACAAGCCACCCTTCATTATTTAAAGACAAGCAAGGTGACAGAGATATGGTTGTTTCTCACGAAAAATTTAAGGACGGAAAATTATTCGTTCCGGCCAGCAATGTAAAGCTTCAAAAGTTCATTTTCATTCATCCTGAATATGATAAGATTTTTGTTGAATTTGATCCAGCAGCGGAATCACGGAAACGCATGGAGAATGAAGATTTAGAATTCAAAGCAATGTCTTTGGCACGACAAATTTCTACTTCGACATTAGAATCGGTTACTCGTGTTATGGTTAAAAATTTCAATGAAAAATGGACTCCGGAGGAAAGAAAAGACCAAGGATTTCAAGTAGCACGCACGAGTCCAAGAAAATTCATCCAATATGCTGAAAACCCAAAAATCGAAGCTATTGGTATTGGAAGAAAAGCGCAACAAAGAGGATATATTGTGTATGCTGATTTCCGATGGAAAGACGAAGAAGGAAAGGTTTTGATGGAAGTTTCAAGAAATGAAGACGAGTACAGTAAACTTGCTGAATACTTCAATTCAAACGAAGGACGTCAATTATTCGATTACTTAAAGCATAAGATTTCGTAGCGATTAAAACTAAAAATTCAATCAAAAAGCCTCTCAATTCGGGAGGCTTTTATATTTAGTGTATTTTTTATTCTATCTGATATAACTTTTTGTATATTTGTTTTTAAATTATAGCCCCTTATGATTTCTACTAACCGCGTCAGAAATACCACGTTAGCCATAATGAATAAAGCAAATCGAGGATTTTTAAAACCCGACGATTACAACCTATTCAGTAAAATGGCGCAGTTGTCTATTTTAGAAGACCTGTCTTTCAGGTATAACGACTCTCTAAACAAGCAGAATAAAAGACTGACAGGTACCGAATACGCTGATATTCCGAAACATATTCGGGAGGTAATTGATATTTTCTCAAACTATTCTACTCCCAGTAATTTTACTTATGATGCAACGTCAAATCTTTGGAGTTACAACGGAGGGGATCTGTACAGAACAACGGGCTTGTCGCTTGTAAATGGCAATAAAAGAATTGATTACGAGGAAGTAAACAAGTCAGAATTAAACGTTATCGCTAATATTCCTTTAGTAGCGCCAACAACAACTTTTCCAATTTACGTAAAAACGGGATTGGATTATAGAGTTTATCCCGTACTCACAGGTTCATTATTTGCTGAACTCACATATTTAAGAAGTCCAAAAGAACCAAAATGGACTTATGTATTAAGCAACGGCAATCCATTATACAATCCGAGCGATCCGTTATTGCAAGATTTCGAAATTCCTGAAAGTCTTTATAATCGGCTTGTAATAAAAATTTTAGAATATTCAGGAGTAAGTATTCGCGAAAGTGATATCGTTCAATTAGCGGGACAAGAGGACGCTGCTATAACTGCTAAACAACAATAAAATGTCAGCAACGAACCCGCAACAATATTACGAAACGCCTGAAAGTCACGGAAATTACCAATTTGTAATTCTCGAGGATTTGGTAAATAATTTCATATTAGCTTATACAGGCGACGATTCAGTAATTGGCATTCCTAAAAGACGTAATGTGCTTTATTGGATGAAGCAAGGAATTAAGCAATTTAGTTTCAGCGCACTTCAAGGAGTCAAAAAGATTGAACTTGAACTTGGCGACACTTTGGATATTATAAAACCGCCTGATTATGTGGATTACGTCAGAATAAGTTGGCTTGATATGAAGACCGGATTGTTTCGGCCAATGTCGGTAAATCAAAGAGTCGACGCAACAGCCATTTCATATTTACAAGACAATTTAGCCAATATTTTATTTGACGATGAAGGCGAAATTCTTGAAGGAATGTCGGGTGCTGAAATCGTAAACAACTCCTTGACTCCAGATGTATTATCAAATACAGAGCTTAATTCAGGAACGTCACGATGTTATCGTCTTTGGACCGAAGCAGATAGAACGATTTGGAATTTGGACACTTCAGTAAATTATAATGGTTCGTTTTCAATCGACAACGCACGTATTCATTTTTCATCAAACGTAGCGTCGAATATTATCATTTTAGAATACCTAAGCGACGGACTTGAATCGTTGTTAGAATCTGAAATTAAGATAAATAAGAAAGCTGAAATCGCTCTTTACGATTATGTGAAGTGGAATCTTATGACTAATAAAATCGGTGTGCAAGATTACAAAGTACGCCAAGCCGAGCGTGATTATAGAAATTCGTTTAGGGACGCAAGAATTAAAATGGCTGGACTTCGGGTTGCTGATATTACGCAGAGATTAAAATTGATGAATATGTGGTTTAAAGGGTAAATTATGGGTAAAGTTCAGAATGTTTTTGCGACCGGATTAGTGAATAAAGATTGGGAGGAAAGATATTTGCCTTCGGATCAATTTACCGATGCAGAAAATGTAATTGTGGCAACGGCAACAAATTCTTCACAAGGAATCGCTAAAAACGTACCTGGTAATTTACGCAAAACATTCTTAAATATTCAAGGAGCAAAAGCAATTGGTCAATGTGTACACGAAAGCAAAAATAAAATCTATTGGGCAGTAAAAGGAAGTTTCCACGATTACATAATCGAGTATGATGTAGTCACTGACACACCTGTAATTGTTTTGCAATCTTCTACAGGAACGCGATTAAATTTTAAGACTGGCGAAAGGGTTCTGAATATGGATATTATTACCGATGGCGAAGCTGGCGGTGATTTATTAGCGTGGTCAGGAGATTCTAATGAGCCTCGAATTGCAAATATTGAAAGAAGCAAGACTTTTGGTGTTAATGGGTTTACGGAAAGCGAAATAAAAGTAATTAAGGCGCCTCCAACTTATCCACCAATATTAACGCCTGTCCGCTCAATTTTAAATTCAGAAAGTAATAACCTTCAAGATAGATTTATTTCATTCTGTTATCGATATAAATACAAAGACGGCTACTATTCTGCAATTTCTTCATGGTCAAGATATTTTTTCATTCCAGGTAATTTTGACTTAGATTTTGACACGTTTGAGAATTTCGGAATGCTAAATACTTTTAACGCGGTCGATTTGTCTTTCAATACTGGCGAAAGAGAAGTGGTACAAGTTGATTTGATATTTAAATACTCAAACAGCGACACTCCTTATCTAATAGATAGATTTGTAAAGGCCGATGAAGGATGGGCAGACAATACAGTTCAAAGTCTACTTTTTGATAATAGTAAAGTATATACCGTTCTTCCTACATCTGAGTATTATAGATCGTTTGATAACGTTCCTATTCAGACGGTCGCTCAAACTATTGCGGGAAACAGAATGATGTATGCTAATTATCTTGAAGGAAGGGATTTGATTGATGCAAATGGAGATCCTGTAATTATAGACTTCACATTGGATTTAGTAGCAAAAAAAATTGTAAATACGGTTTTAGATCAAACAATTTCAAGTGCTACATATAGTTACGAAGGAGCGCCTGTAGTTATTAATGACGCAATTATAACTGTTAGTTTTCTTGATGAAGACGGCAATCCTATAAGTTTAATTGAAGGCGCCGCAATATTTGTTAGTTTTAGTATATTATCAAATACGGAAAACATATTTTTTGAGTCAGAGTTTTCCTATTATTTAGATGCAGACTATGCGGATTTATCAGACCTATACACGAACTCAAATTTTGTGGCAGTATTAGCGCAATTCTCACAGTATTTTGAAGCAAATGGAGGTATCGTGCCTCCTGACGATACTGTAGTAACAACTGTTCTTCAGCCCTTTGGAGCAACAGTTTCAGGCAATAATCTAATAATATCTTTACCAGTAATAAAATATGAGATAAACGACGGCATAAATCCTGTATCATACGTTTATGATTACTTTCAGGAGCAAAATACATTTTCATACTTTCAGAATATTGGAGTTGGTTCGTCATTAAAATCAAGGCGTAGTTATGAAATATGCATGATTTATCGTGATTTGGAATGTCGTAAGACAACCGCATTAACATCTACGAATAACACATACTTTATTCCAAACTTAAACTGTATTTATCAAAATCAGATTAAAGTAACCATTCCAGGAGCGCAAAAACCTCCCGTTTGGGCCACTACATATAAATTTGGCATAAAGGTTAATAAAGGTGTTTACGAGCAAATTATGGCGTCTATTTATTTTAAAGATGATAATTATAGATGGGTAAAGCTTGAAGGGGAAAATAAAAACAAGGTTAATGACGGAGATATTCTTGTTGTAAAAAAAGATTCTGGAGGACCGCTTACCGATGTGGTAAAAGTCAAAGTACTTGATAAGCAAACAAATCCAACCATTCAAGGAGTACAGCGTATAGGATCGTTTTTTAAAATCAAACCCACTGCATTTGATATAGATTATGATGTAGATGAATTCTTAAACTATTCAGCGTATTCTACATACCGAAGAAATGCCCTTCCGCAAATTTTTCTTGGTGGATTACAAAAATATAATATAAATACCTTTTCGTATGATGATATACCTATTGGTCAAGGGTCAAAAATCACACTTACATTAACGTTTAAAAACGGAATCTTTCAAAGCCTTATACCTGACTCGAGATTTAAAAAAATATACACGGTCCAGAATAATTATCCATCATTTGAGAGTTGGTTTAATTCAGAAGTTACCTTGCCGCTTCAAAGTCAATTAGGCGGTGCTATTTATACAAATGTAGCATTTATTACCGGTACAGATGGGAAT
>JAGORP010000095.1 GCA_018062725.1 Flavobacterium sp. | reverse complement strand
GGCTGTCGCCATTGTCCGTACGGATTTGACAAGAAAACAGGAACGATTAAGAAAAAAGAATAAAGAGAAAAGAGCAAAGAATTAAAAAAAATGTGTCAATTTGAAAATTTGAATATGAAGACTAACTCATCAAATCAACAAATTACCAAATAAACAAATCAACTATAATGACTTTTCAAGAACAACTACAACAAGGAATTCCGTCGGTTTTACCACAAACAAAACCCTATGACACCAACATAAATCACGCGCCAAAACGCAAAGAAATACTTTCGGAAGAAGAAAAAAAGTTGGCTTTAAAAAATGCACTTCGCTATTTTGATGCCAAACATCACGCCGAATTACTTCCAGAATTTAAAGCCGAATTAGAACAATACGGACGCATTTACATGTACCGCTTTCGCCCAGATTATGAAATGAAAGCGCGACCAATTTCCGACTATCCTGGGAAAAGTGAACAAGCAAAAGCCATCATGCTTATGATTCAAAATAATTTGGATTATGCGGTTGCCCAACACCCACACGAGTTGATTACCTATGGTGGCAACGGAGGTGTTTTTAGCAACTGGGCGCAATACTTGCTCACGATGAAGTACTTGTCGGAAATGACTAACGAACAAACTTTGGTGATGTATTCAGGTCACCCAATGGGATTATTTCCTTCTCATAAAGATGCTCCAAGAGTGGTGGTTACCAACGGTGTGATGATTCCGAATTACTCTAAACCAGACGATTGGGAAAAATTTAATGCATTAGGAGTTACTCAATACGGACAAATGACCGCTGGAAGTTATATGTACATTGGTCCACAAGGAATTGTACATGGCACCACCATTACCGTTTTAAATGGGTTCCGAAAAATTAAAAAATTACCAACAGGAGGCTTATTCGTTACCTCTGGATTGGGCGGCATGTCAGGTGCTCAACCCAAAGCCGGAAATATTGCCGGTTGCGTTACCGTTTGTGCCGAAGTAAATCCGAAAATCACTAAAATCCGTCACGAACAAGGCTGGATAAACGAAATTGTAGAAGACATCACTCTTTTAGTAGCTAGAGTTCGAAAAGCTTTAGACAATAAAGAAGTTGTTTCCATCGCTTATTTAGGAAATGTAGTCGATGTTTGGGAACGATTTGATCAAGAAAACTTGCATATCGATTTGGGTTCCGATCAAACTTCGCTTCACAATCCGTGGGCTGGTGGCTACTACCCTACTGGTTTCTCCTTTGAAGAAGCCAATGAGATGATGGCCTCTAATCCGGAGCAATTTAAAGTTGAAGTTCAAAAAACACTACGCCGTCATGCAGCAGCCATTAACAAACACACTGCAAAAGGAACATATTTCTTTGATTATGGCAATGCTTTTTTACTAGAAGCTTCTCGCGCAGGTGCCGATGTGATGGCCAAAAATCCAACTTTAGGTCGTGAGTTTAAATATCCGTCGTATGTACAAGATATTATGGGGCCGATGTGTTTCGATTACGGATTCGGACCATTCCGTTGGGTTTGTGCTTCTGGAAAACCGGAAGACCTAGCCAAAACAGATGTTATTGCTTGTTCCGTTTTAGAAGAAATGATGAAAAATGCTCCTTCGGAAATCCAACAGCAAATGCAAGATAATATTACATGGATAAAAGGCGCACAGGAAAATAAATTAGTAGTAGGCTCTCAAGCGCGAATTTTATATGCCGATGCGGAAGGCCGAATGAAAATTGCTGAAGCTTTTAATAAAGCGATTGCTAATAAAGAAATTGGACCTGTAGTGTTAGGGCGTGATCATCATGATGTTTCTGGTACCGATTCACCGTATCGTGAAACCTCTAACATTTATGACGGTTCTCGTTTTACAGCCGATATGGCCATTCACAATGTTATTGGTGATAGTTTCCGAGGTGCTACTTGGGTTTCTATTCATAATGGTGGTGGTGTTGGATGGGGTGAAGTAATCAATGGCGGATTCGGAATGTTGTTAGACGGAACGGATGATGCAGACAGACGCTTAAAATCGATGTTGTTTTGGGATGTAAACAACGGAATTTCCCGCAGAAGCTGGGCCCGAAATGAAGGAGCTATTTTTGCCATAAAACGCGCCATGGAAATAGAGCCTCTATTACAAGTTACCTTGCCGAATCTAGTGGATGAAAGTCTTTTGTAATCAAATTGTTAAAAAACTATTTTGGTACACATTTTGATGTAACTTTATATATTAAATCATGTAACATGAAGACATTAAAATTATTATCGCTATTCGGATTATTACTTTTGGCTTCCTGTAGTTCGGTATATGTAAATACTGACTATGATAAAAAAGCCGATTTTAGCAACTATAAAACCTATGCTTTCTTAAAAAGTGGCATTGATAAGGCGGAAATTTCCGATCTAGACAAAAAGCGTATTTTATATGCAATCGATGATGCCATGGCCGCAAAAGGATTTACCAAATCGGAAAATCCAGATATTTTGATTAGTATTTTTACTAAAGAAAGAGAACGTGTAGACATGTACCAAAGCTATGGTTTTAGTTACGGTTGGAATCCTTGGTGGGGATTTAATTACAACCGACCAGTGACCACCACAGAAGGCACTTTACTTATAGATGTTTTGGATGCTAAATCCAAAGAATTAGTTTGGCAAGGAAAAGGTTCCGGCTATCTTACCCAAAATGTAGATAAAAAGGACGCTCGGATTGCAGAATTTGTAACCAAAATTCTAGAAAAATATCCCCCACAGCCCAAACAATAAAACAGACTCCGATTCGTCGGAGTTTTTTATATCACTAACAATTATCATGTTTTTTTATGGAGAGTTCTCCTAATTTTGCTCGAAATACCAATATAATGAAAGACATTCAAAACCTCGACGATATAAAATTGATGGTGAATACCTTTTACGAAAAAGTAAAAGTAGACACGCTTATTGGCCCTGTTTTTAACGGGATAATAAAAGATTGGGAGCCACACCTAAACAAAATGTATGGTTTTTGGGAAACAGTATTACTAGACGTGCATTCCTATTCTGGAAGTCCGTTTCCACCACATGCCAAAATGCCCTTAGAACAAATTCATTTTGAACGTTGGTTACTGTTGTTCTTTCAAACCATAGATTCGATTTTTGAAGGCGAAAAAGCCGAAGAAGCGAAATGGCGAGCCGAAAAAATGGCCGAAATGTTTCATCATAAAATCGAATATTTTAAAAAATCAGGACAAAAACCGTTAATCTAAAAATGCAATTGCAAAGCGAATAAACATTTTGTAATTTTACCCTGAATAACAACACCCAAATATTATGGAAGCTCCTTTTGAAAGCAACCCACTTATAGAACGACTACCTCAGCATTTAAAGCAATTTATCAAGCCACAGGACTACGAAGACTACACTCCTATAAATCAGGCGGTGTGGCGCTATGTGATGCGTAAAAACGTAGATTACTTGGGTAAAGTAGCGCATGATTCGTATTTGGAAGGTTTGAAAAAAACAGGTTTAGAAATCGATTCTATTCCGAATATGTACGGGATGAACCGTATCTTAAAAGAAATTGGATGGGCAGCTGTCGCTGTTGATGGCTTTATTCCTCCAAGTGCTTTTATGGAGTTTCAAGCGTATAATGTATTAGTGATTGCTTGCGATATCCGACAATTGGAACATATTGAATATACTCCTGCTCCAGATATTATTCACGAAGGCGCCGGACACGCTCCAATTATTGCCAATCCGGAATATGCCGAATATTTAAGACGATTTGGTGAAATTGGATGCAAAGCAATTTCATCGGCTAGAGATTACGAATTATATGAAGCCATTCGTTTGCTTTCGATTTTAAAAGAAGCTGAAGATACTCCAGAAGCCGACATCAAAAAAGCAGAAGAACAAGTCGATTTTCTTCAAAATAATATGGGCGAATTGTCCGAAATGTCTAAAATAAGAAACCTACATTGGTGGACCGTAGAATACGGATTGATAGGAACTGTCGAAAATCCTAAAATCTACGGCGCTGGCTTACTTTCTTCCATAGGTGAAAGTGCTTGGTGCATGACCGACAATGTCGCTAAAATACCGTATGACATCAGTGCTGCCGATCAAAGTTTCGACATTACTAAACCGCAACCACAGCTGTATGTCACTCCGGATTTTGCCCATTTGAGTTCGGTTTTAGAACAATTTGCCAATAAAATGGCTTTGCGTACCGGTGGTTTAAGCAGTATTCAAAAATTAATCAATTCTAACGCCTTGGGCACTATCGAATTGAGTACGGGACTACAAATTTCAGGTGTATTTACCAATGTTATAGAACATGAGGGCAATCCTGTATATATCCAAACTACTGGAAAAACAGCATTAGCTTACAGAGAAAAAGAATTGGTAGGTCACGGCACAGCTTCTCACGCAGACGGGTTTGGCTCTCCGATTGGAAAATTAAAAGGAATCAACCTTGCCATTGAAGATATGAGTCCGCGTGATTTAAAAGCCTACGACATTTATGAAGGCGAACAAATCACGTTAGAATTTGAAGGTGATATAAAAATAACTGGGGAAATTGTAACGGGAACACGTAATTTACAAGGGAAAATTTTATTGATTAAGTTTAAAAATTGTACCGTAACCCACGGAGAAAAAGTGTTGTTTCAACCAGAATGGGGCGTGTATGATATGGCTGTAGGAAAAGAAATCATTTCTGGTTTTTCTGGCCCAGCCGATGTACTTAGTTTTGATATGATTGATCATGTCCCTTCTTCCAAAACGATTAAACAGAAAAAATCGGCTACAAGGGAAGAATTAGAAAATTTATACAAGAACGTACGTAACATTCGCGAAAACAAATCGGCAGAAATTACACTCAAAGAAGCTTTTGGAGCAGTAACCAGTAACCATCCAAATGATTGGTTATTATGTGTTGAAATTACCGAATTAACGCACCAAAACAACGATCATGATTTTACAGATAAAGTGGTTGCCCATTTAGAAAATCTGAAACTTCGCAGACCTGAAGTAGCACATTTAATTGCCAATGGTTTGGATTTGATTTTTGAAAAAATTTCGGCTTAAGTAACAAAAGTCACATTATAACAATACAAATGCCTGTATTTTTGATAAAATTTATCAAAGTATGGGCATTTTAGATTTATTAGGTTTCGGAAATAAGACCAATAGCATTCAAGAGTTTAGAGCAAAGGGCGCTATTATAATCGACGTAAGAACACCAGGAGAGTTTGCTTCAGGTCATATCAAAGGTTCTAAAAATATTCCTTTAGATACTATTAGCTCAAAAATTGTTGAAATTAAAAAACTGAACAAACCTGTTATTGCCTGTTGTCGAAGTGGCATGCGAAGCGGTCAAGCAACTTCCATTTTAAAACAAAACGGAATCGAAGTTATCAACGGTGGTGGCTGGGATAGTTTGAACCAAAAATTATAATTGAAATTCTTTTTCTGATTTTATTTCATTCCCCTTATACTCCACTTTCCAACCCACGGAATGTGTCACCAAAAGTATCTTAGACAATTCGCTAATGAGTCGGTTTTGAGCGTTCATTTTTAAGGTAGATTTTTCGATTTTCTTGGTTAAATCTGCTTTTACCTTTTTGGTTATGTTATTAAAATCGGCCCCTGTAAACGTATTGAACTTGCTCTGCTCGATGTCATAGTATTGAATATCGGGACTAATTTTTATTTCTTCTTGTGGAATGGAAACAATGCGAATCGTTTTGTTTTTTTCATCAATTTCATATTTCATCTGACGTAAATCATACATCACAGAAACATCAGAGTTGGCCACGACTATAGCTTTTTTATCGAAGGAAATCAAGCCCCCCATGTAACTATCTTTATCTTTAAACGTCAGCACTTGTGAATAATGACCTTCGGTCACTACTAATTTTCCAACACTTTTAATTTGTTCTTGAATGAGATTTGAATTGTATTCGGTAGTACTTTCATTTTCACCTGCAAAATATTTATAGGTAAAAAAGCCTAAAACCAAAAACAACAAGCCATAAAACAACTTTTTATACAACGACATCATTTTGAAAAATATTTAAGCTAATGTATACAAAAAGTTTGACTTGTATTTTAATTCCTATCAAAAGTAGTCTTCATCCCACCTAAATTAACAACAAGAAACCAGCTTTTTTTCTTAAGTCAGTCGAAAAATAATTTTTGTCCCTTTTTCAAGGACCGAATTAATTTCACACGTGCCTTCTATATCTTCAGCGCGTTTTTGCATGTTTAATATTCCGTTGCCTAAAACAATTTCATTCGGATTAAATCCATTTCCATCATCTTCAATAACGATTTGAAAAACATGTTGATTACCCGTTATAAGCACTTTAATATTTGCTGCTTGAGCATACTTAACCGCATTATTTATAGACTCTTGAATGATTCTGTACATATAAATACCTTCTTTGGACGTAAATTCTTTTTTAAAATCTTCTGTCAGCGAATTAATCAGTTCAATATTTATGGCTTCGGAAGCTATTTTGGCTTGATTTACAAAATTTGAAATGCGTCCTAACAAATCTTCGAATGAAATAGCTTCTTTGTTCATGGCCCAAATGGTATCGCGCAATTCGGAAATAGTATCTTTTGTAAAATCACCAATTTTGGATAATCTACCAAAGACTTTATCATTTTTATCTCCAATAAAATATTTAATATTTTCGACAGAAGAAATAATAAAAGTAAGCTGGGAACCTATATTATCGTGCAAATCACGTGAAATAGCCACCCGTTGCTCCTGTAATTTATTTTGTACTTCAATGGCAGCTAGCGCGGCTTGTAATTCTACTTCTTTCTCCAATTGATTGGCTTTCGATTTTTGTCTGAAATAGACCAAATAGCCTATTAAAACAGAGCACAACAGCAGCGATCCGATTCCGATTAGCAATACCTTTTTTTGGGCTATATCTGCTTTGGAAGCCAACAATTGTTTTTCTTTCTCTTCTGTTTGAAATTCAGCATCTAATTCGACTTGTCTTTGTTTTAGTTGAATCCCGTTTAAACTATCATTTAACTGTTGGTACTTTTGAAGATTTTGAAGCGCTAATTTGGGTTTATTTTGACCTTCAAATAAATCAGAAAGTGCCAAATAAGCTCCTCTTTGAAGATCTTTATACTCATTTTTCTCACATTCGGCAACCGCGAGTTTATAATAATAAATCGCCTCTTTTGGATTCCCAATCACCTTATAATAATTCCCATAAAATGAAAGATTTTCACATACGCCCATTTTATCATTTCTGCTTTTTCGATTTTGATACGCTTGATCTAAAAATTGTTTGGCCTCTGTGTATTTTTTTTGAAATAAATACACACCAGCGATATTATTTAAACTGTACGGAATTCCGTTTAAATCCTTCGCATTTTCTTTTAGTTGAAGTGATTTTTGATAAAAAAATAAAGCACTATCCAACTCCTTATTCATTTCTTTTAGAACGCCATAATTATCATAAATTCCACGCAATTCGAACTCATAATTATGAGATTCGGCAATGGTTTTCCCTTTTTGCATGTAAAAAACAGCTTGCTGTAAATTGCGTTTTTTTAACTGATAGCCATATTCTGCATAATCGCGACACAATTTTTGAAGTTGATGTAACTGCGTATGTCTTTTTATGGCTTCCAGACTGTATTGCGTGTGCTTTTCAAATTTTCCTTGATAATAAGAAATCAACGCCAAATTAGCATACGTATCAGCTATTCCGGAAGCATATTTTGCCTTTTGGGCCTTGACTAATAATTTTTGATATTTCTTTATGGAAATGGATGGATGGGCAATTTTCTCTTCAAAAGTAAGGTTATTTATGGCGTCAACTTCCTTTATAACTGAATTGGTTTGTGCTACCAAACAAAAATTGCTTAGCCCTAAAAGATAAATTACAACCCATGTAAACCAATTCTTCATTTTTGTTATCCTCTACATTTCAAGATTAGTTCTTGTAAATGTAGCATTTCTTTGCAAATGGTTAAAATTTGATTGTGAAGGTTTGCATTTGATTCATCGGAAATGAATACTTTTTGATTGAGAATAGTAGCTTGCGTAGTTTGAGAAATAATAATATTGTTTAACACCTCTAATTCATTCTTTTTCTGCTTTATTTCTTTTTGAGTAATGGCGTAGATATAGTACGCTAAAAAAGAAGCGACTAAAACTATTACAGCTATTAACCATTTTAAAAAAAGTAAACTCATTACTTAAAGACTG
>JAGORP010000094.1 GCA_018062725.1 Flavobacterium sp. | reverse complement strand
GTCTAAAGCTACCCAAAGGGTATAGGCAAACGTAATAAAAGCAAAAGTTAAGTGTAATGCCAATCTGAAATGGCTCACATCAGGATCGTCAACCAACCCACTTTTGACCATAAACCAGCCAAAAAAACCTTGTAAAGCGCCCATTCCGAGTAAAACGCAACATTTTTGAATGGTAGATTTGTCTAACTTCTTTCGGATTAAAAAATAGACAAACGGAATTATAAAAACCAATCCGATGATTCTACCAATGAATCGATGAAACCATTCCCAAAAATAAATATATTTATAATCGCTTATATGGAAACCGCCTTCTTGATATTGATTGATCTTTTGATACTCCGGAAATTGTTTGTAAGCTTCAAATGCTTTTTCCCATTTTTCTTCGGTTAATGGCGGAAAAGTATCAGTAACCAAATGCCAGTCGGTCATAGAAAGCCCCGAATTGGTTAAGCGTGTAATTCCACCCACAACAACCATTATAAAAACCAATACACAACCTGAAAGTAACCAGTAGATTACAGCTTTATTTTGTTTCATATTTTGCTAGTTGGCCACTAATAAAGAATACTTTTTTCAAAAAATTCGTGAATTTGTGGCTAATTTTATTTAACTCTTTTCAATCCTAATTTTTCAGCACGTTTCAACACAAAATCATAAGCAGCTTGGTATTCATTCGGGATTTCTCCTTCCAAAATAGCTTCTTTTACGGCTTCTTTTAAAACCCCAATTTCTCGTGAAGGTTTCAATCCAAAAATATCCATAATTTCTTCACCGGTAATGGGTGGTTGAAACACTCTGACTTTATCACGTTCTTCTACTTCTATAATTTTTTCACGAACGATTTTGAAATTGTTATGGTACTTGTTGAATTTCTTCGGATTTTTGGTCGTAATGTCAGCTTCACAAAGTATCATTAGGTTTTCTACGTCCTCCCCAGCATCAAAAATCAATCGGCGCACGGCAGAATCGGTAACAATATCTTCTGAAAGTACGATAGGTCGCGAACTCATCATGACCATTTTTTGGACAAACTTCAACTTTTGATTGAGTGGCATGTGCAATCGTTGAAAGATTTTCTTAGCCATTTTCCCACCCAAAAACTCATGTCCATGAAACGTCCAACCTTGCTTTTTGTGAAATTTTTTGGTCGGCGCTTTTCCGATATCATGTAGCAAAGCACTCCAACGCAACCAAACATCATCAGTGTTTGGACAAATATTATCGACAACTTCAAGTGTATGGTAAAAGTTGTTTTTATGAGTGTGACCTTCAATTTCTTCTACATTGTTCAAGGCCGTCAATTCTGGTAAAATAAGATCTAATAATCCCGTTTTGAATAATAATAAAAAGCCTACAGAAGGTTTGGTAGATAATAGAATTTTATTCAATTCCTCTACAATACGTTCGCCCGAAATAATTTTAATTCGGTCTTTGTTTCTTGAAATGGCTTCCAATGATTCGGTTTCAATTTCGAAATGCAATTGTGAAGCAAATCTAATGGCTCGCATCATTCGCAACGGATCGTCGCTATACGTAATGTCTGGATTTAATGGCGTACGGATGATTTTATTTTTCAAATCGGAAATGCCATCAAACGGATCAACTAAAGCTCCAAAATTGGAACTATTTAAAGAAAAGGCCATCGCATTAATGGTAAAATCTCTTCGGTCTTGATCGTCTTTTAAGGTTCCGTTTTCAACAACAGGATTTCGGCTTTCAAAATGATAACTTTCTTTACGAGCGCCAACAAATTCGATATCCATATCGTCATAGCGAAGCATAGCCGTGCCATAATTCTTAAAAACTTGCACTTTGGGATGGTGTGGGATAAGCTCAGATACCTTCATTGCTAAATCGATACCACTTCCCACTGCGACAATGTCGATGTCTTTTTTGTGGTCTCGATTCAATATAATATCGCGCACAAAACCACCAATAACATAGGTGTCTACGTGGAGTTGGTTGGCTGATTGCGAGATGATCTCGAAAATTTTATGTTCTAAATGTTGTTTGTAGCTCATATTTTTTTACCGCAGATTCATAGAATTTAAACCACGAATTCACGAATTTTTAAATAACGATTCGTTTATATTCCAAAGAATCTTTATTGAAGTTTACTATAACAGCTAATTTATTGTTAGATACTTTTAGATAATTTATTGCTTGCGCAATGTGAGAATCCGATATGTTTTTACAAGATTTTACTTCTAAAATTATTTTATCGAAGACTACAAAGTCTGCATAAAATTTATGTTTTAGAATAACGTCTTTGTAGTTTACAAGATATTCTTTTTCTCTATCAAAATGAATTTTTGATTTTTTTAATTCGTATTCTATAGCATCTTTATAGACAATTTCTAAGAATCCTTTTCCAAGGTTGTTATGAACTTCAAAAAGTTTTCCTATCAACTTGTAGCTTTCTGTTTGGTAAATAATATTTGGCATAAATTCGTGTATTCGTGGCTCATAAAAATGTAATTGATTTATTTCCGAATTACCTTCACCTGACAATCGTTTGTTAATTTGATAATTGTTGATGGTTTGTCGCAAATTTTGTCATGGTGCAAATTTACTACATAGTCAACACCTTTTATAATTTCGGGTGAAATTTCTTTAAAAGATTTTGGTGTAGGTTGTCCGGAAATATTTGCTGAAGTCGAGACCAATGGTTTTTTCATACGTTCCATTAGTTTAAAGCAAAACGGTTCCTTTACAATACGCATGCCCAGCGTTTTGTCTTCTGCAATAATGTTTGGTGCTACATTACGAGGATTATCTAGAATTAATGTCGTTGGCTTTTCGGATAAATCAAGTATTTGCCAAGCCACTTCAGGAACTTCTTTGAATACGTTGTAAAGCATTCGGTCACCATTCATAAGCACAATCATGCTTTTAGATTCTTCTCTTTGCTTTAAAGCATAAATTTTTTTGATTGCTTCGGAATTAGAGGCATCACAACCAATTCCCCAAACGGTATCCGTAGGGTAGAGGATAATACCACCATTTTGGATGACTTCAAAAGCGTTATGTACTTCAGTATTAATATCCATTCGTTTTTTTGTCAAAAATACTCCAAATTGAGGTCAAAAAAAAACGAAATAATGCTATTTTTCTAGGCTTTAAAACCATTAACTTTGCAAATTATAAATTTTATGCGTTTTGAAAATTGGATTGCCATTAGTTAGTATTGTTTGTCATACCTTCAATCATGAAAAATATTTGGAAGAAACAATTAATGGTTTTTTAAATCAAAAAGTTGACTTTCCGATAGAAATTATTATTCATGATGATGCTTCTACCGATTCGACAAGAGCTATTATTGAAAAATATGCACTCGAATTTCCAAATTTGATACACGGTGTTTTTCAAGATACCAACGTGTATTCCAAAAAGATTAATATTTGGGCCAACTTTACCTTTCCGATTGCCAAAGGAAAATATATTGCCATTTGCGAAGGTGACGATTATTGGAATGATGAACATAAATTGCAAGAACAAATACACTTTTTAGAGCAAAATGAGAATTTTTCTATTTGTTGGACAAATTACAGTACCAAAAAAGGAAATACCATTGCAGAAAGTAATTTAAGGATTGCCGAAGATTATTTTAAAATTGATTTGAACAATATTTTTGATCCCTATTGTACCATGTCATTAACCACTGTTTTTAGAAAGGATAGGTTGAATTTGGATCAATTGAATCGTTTGAAGCATTTTAAGGACAATTCGTTATACCTCTTATTGCTTAAAAATGGCGATGGAATGTTCATCAACAAAAGTACATCGGTGTATCGATTACACGATGAAGGTGTTTTTTCCTTAAAATCAGTTTTTTTTCAACAATATAGTTCTTACGTCAATATTCAGGAACTCTACCAATTGGATACAGCATTTCAAACCCAAAATATTAAAAAAACCTTACAAAACTTACTACAAAATGCTGCTTTTGAAGCGGTTGATGTTTTTTTTGACGATAGATCAAATTTCACAAAAGAAATGAGGGTTGCTGTTTGGAAATATTTCTTACAATCCTCAGTGAAATTAAAAATCAGGTTTATTAAATTGATTGCCAAAAAAATAGTTCAGCAATAATAAATTTAGAAGGGTAATGGTTCCCGTTCATTTTTTATGACTGCAGGGACACCAGCGACCATACAATTATCAAGTACATCTTTAGTAACTACAGCTCCTGAGGCAACCACAACATTTTTACCAATTTTTACTTTTGGAAGAATAATGGCATTCATGCCCACAAACGTATAACTTCCAATTTTGCAGTGGCCACCAATCTTTGCTCCGGGCGCCAATTCAACAAAATCTTCTAAAACAACATCGTGTCCAACCATAACCTGTTTGTTAATCAGGCAACCGATTCCAATTTTTATATTGGAGGTGATAATAGCATCGGTTAAAATATTTGCGCCTTCACCAATTTCGATTCCATAATATCCGATTTTAGCAAAGGGACTAACCACTGAAGTTAACTCACCACCAAATTCAATAAATTTTTGAGACAATTTATAACGGAGCAAAGGGTTTCCAATGCCGATTACAAATGCTTTGGAAACGGTATTAAAATAATGAATAGCTTCTTCTGGTTTCTTTAAAACTTTAAAAATACCAAACAATTTATCCTCGATATCACTATTCACATCGTCATAAAAAACCAAATCTTTGAGGGTATTATTTTGATGAAATATTTCAAGCATTTCTTTTGCAAATCCTTTGGCTCCAATTACTAACATGTGCTATTGATTATTTCTGTTATTTGTTTTAGTTGTTCGGTTTCTAATCCTACATACAATGGCAAACACAAAATTCGTGATGCAATAGATTCGGAAATTGGCATTGTTTTGCCTTTTACAAAATCAATGGTATTTAAAGAGGGATAAAAATATCTTCTTGGGAATATATCTGACTGATTCAGTTTTTGTTGTACCTTCAATAATACTTCTTCAGAATTTAAAATTACCGGGAAATAGCTGTAATTCCATTCCGTATTTTCTCTTATTTTCATGGTTGAAAGTTTAGAGTAATCTAAGTTTTTCAAATAGAAATCAACCACTTTTTTTCGTTCAATAAAAATGTGTTCCAAATGATCAAAAACGGCTAATCCCATGGCAGATTGTAACTCTGAAATTTTTGCATTGATTCCCAATCCATGAAAATCTAATGGTCCATTGTGACCAAAATTATGACTGTAAAACAATTTATGGTGCAATGAAGCATCATTAGAAAATAGGGCACCACCTTCTCCCGTTTGAAAAATTTTGGTAGCATGAAAACTACAAGTACTGACATCTCCGTAATTAAAAACAGACTGGTTTTTGTAATTTACACCAAAACAATGTGCCGCATCATAAATAACTTTTAAGTTGTATTTGCTAGCAATTTTTTCAATTGCAGAGACATGGCATGGATTTCCAAAAACATGAGTAGCTAAAATAGCGGTGGTTTTTGGTGTAATGGCTGCTTCAATTTTAGTTTCATCAATGGTTAAATGTTCTGGATCGATATCGACAAAAACGGGCGTGCAATTTTCCCAAATAATAGCAGAAACTGTAGCTACATAAGAAAAAGGCGTCGTGATGATTTCTCCTTGGTTTCCCAATATTTTTAAAGCAATTTGCAACGGAATGGTGCCGTTATTAGTAATAATAATGTTATTGATTTGGAGATAATTTTTTAATTTAGATTCAAGTTCTAAGGTAAGTTCACCTCTATTTGTTAACCAAATTTTGTCCCATGCTCTTTTTAGAAAAGCATTGTATTCTTCTTGGGGAGGAAGAAATGTTCGTGTTACGTTAATCATAATTTATTACTTGCTACAAAAATAACATATTTCTTTGTTCTAAATTCTGATCTATGTTTTTTTTATAGTTTTGCATCGAAAAAAAACTGTTTCTTACTTCAAATTTCCGAAAAAAAATGGTTAAATTAATAAACCATTAAAATTAAATAATATCATTTTGACTTTAAAAGAAAATCCTACTATTTCGATGCCACAATCACCAGATAAAACACCTTTGGTTTCTGTAGTCTGTCATACATTTGATCACGTAAACTTCATTTCAAAAACAATTGAATCCTTGTTAAATCAGAAGACAGATTTTTTGTTTGAAATTATTGTGCATGATGATGCTTCTACTGATGGAACGAAAGCTATCGTTGCAGAATATTATGAAAAATATCCTAACATCATTGTGCCTATTTATCAGAAGGAAAATAGACATTCAAAAAAAATAAATATTTGGACTCACTTTACATTTCCTGCTGCTCGAGGAAAATATATCGCATTGTGTGAAGGTGATGATTATTGGACCGATGAACATAAATTGCAAACGCAAGTTGAATTTTTAGAGCAAAATGAGGATTTCTCCATTTGTTGGACAAATTATACCATAAAAAAAGGGAATACTTTTAGAGAAAGTAATTTAAATATCTCACAAGAATATTTTAAAATTGATTTGAACAATATTTTTGATCCCTATTGTACGATGTCATTAACATGTGTTTTTAGAAAAGATAGGTTGTTTTTGGATCAGTTGGATGGATTAAAGCGTTTTAAAGATAATTCACTCTATTTACTTTTACTTAAAAACGGAGACGGAATGTTTATAAACAAAAAAACATCGGTATATAGAATACATGATGGTGGTGTTTTTTCATTAAAATCATTCTTTTTTCAACAATACAGTTCTTATTTGAATATTAAAGAACTTTATGATCAAGACCTTGCTTTTCAAAACGATAACATTAAGAAAACTTTACGAAATTTACTTCAAAATGCTGCTTTTGAAGCAGTTGATGTCTTTTTTACGAATAGGTCAGAATTTACCAAAGATATGAAACATGTCGTTTGGCACTATTTCTTTCAATCTTCTGTTAAATTAAAAATTAGGTTTATCAAACGGATTGCCAAAAAAGCTTTTAAAATAAAATGAAATTATAGAGGCGAATTGAAATAATAGAGTTTAAATAGTTTCTTCTTTTCTTTGAATGTTAACTGGTGATGGAATTTTTTTGACGTTTTATAGCATACTTTTGCTAAAATTTTATCGTTTGTTAGTTTGACAAAGAAGTACCATTTGTTAAAAATAACGGTATTAAAATCTTCTGAAGGATAAACATGGTTTGTTTTATTTTGTTCAAGGATTCGAATAAAAAAATGTGAGATTTGCGTGGTTGTAAGTCCTTCAAATGAGTTTTGAATACACGAAAAAGGCACGACTAATTCTTCTTTGCTCAATCCAAATCTTTGGTATAAAAAGGCTAAAATGTCTAACTCACCAAAGGAAATACTTTCTTTTTTAGTTTTCGAAATTCCCTGATTGTGTTCCCGGTACTTTGTGATAAATTCAGGAATATTAGCCATTTTGTGATGGATGGAAATACGCGAAAACAGTCCAAAATCTTCGCAACCATTTACTCCGGTATAACCGCCCGCTTGTACCGCAATTTCTTTTCGATACAAAACTGAAGAATGAATAAACTGATTGGTAAATAACATCGCGATAGAAACCAAATTCTTGTCGGTTTCAGGCATGATTTCATGTCCAAAAACAGTTCCGTTTTCATCAATCATAATACCCCAAGTGCCACAAACGGCAATATCTGGATTGGATTCTAGGAAATTATATTGGATTTCCAATCGGTTGGGCGTGCAAAGATCATCACAATCTAAAACAGCAATATAAGTACCGCGAGCTTCTTGTAAACCTCTATTACGAGTAAATAAAATACCACTGTTTTTTTCGTTATGAATTAGACGAATTCTTTCGTCTTGAAAGGATTCAACAACAGAGACACTTCCATCTGTAGAGCCATCGTTAATTACAAGTAATTCAAAATCTTGAAAGGTTTGTTGTAAAACGCATTCGATAGATTCTTTGATATATTTTTCGCCATTATAAACCGCCATTACTACGGTTATTTTTGGATTACTCATTTTTTTTCCTTTTAAACTTTGCCATTATTTTTTTATACCAAATGTTGTTATACTTCTTTTTGAAATGTTTTAAATGATACGTTGTATTGATTAATGTTGTTAAATCTAATCCATTTTCACAATAAAAATCATAATGTTTATTATAAATGTAAAGTCTCGATAAATCGGATTTATTGTTAACATTCATATTATCGGATAAAGAAGTTTTATTAAATCGCTTTCGATAATAATAGACGGTTTCTGGAATTTTATAGACTCCATCATATTTTTTAATGATTCTAATCCATAATTC
>JAGORP010000012.1 GCA_018062725.1 Flavobacterium sp. | reverse complement strand
GATCCTTCTCCATTTAATTATATAACACCTGTTAATATTTCCAATCCATTACCAGCTGGTGTGGCCGAAACACCGTTGTTAAAAGTGTTTAACGTAGATAAACTAAATGCGAATAACGATCCGCAAAATGGAGGTGATGGTTTCTTTGATTTTATTCCAGGAATGACGGTTGATCCTCAAAACGGACGATTAATTTTTACCACTGTAGAACCTTTCGGTAAACATTTATTCGAAAAATTAAGAACGTCTCCGCTTCAAGATTATTCAGATCCTATTTCAGGGTATAATGACAATCAAAGAAAATATGTATTTACCAGTTTGTACAGAAAAACACAAACGTTAGCGTTACAAGAAAGTGAGAAGAATAAATTCTTATTAAAAGGAAAATTTAAATCTTCTAGTGGTGATGGAATTTCGCTCGGCGCAGCCAATGTGCCTAGAGGTTCGGTAGTAGTTACTGCTGGAGGAAGGGTTTTACAGGAAGGAATCGATTATAGCGTAAACTATCAAGCGGGTAGGGTGCAAATTTTAGATCCATCTATTCAAGCTTCTGGGGTGCCGATTCAGGTATCTGTCGAAAATAATTCGGTTTTCGGACAACAAACTAGACGCTTCATGGGAATTAATGTAGAACATAAATTTTCTGATAAATTCCAAGTTAGCGGAACGTGGTTAAAAATGACGGAACGTCCATTTACACAAAAATCAAATTACGGTCAAGAATCTATCAATAATACTATTTTCGGAGCCAATACTACTTTTTCTACAGAAGTGCCGTTTTTTACCAGAATGGCCAATAAATTACCTTTTGTAGATACCGATGTGCCTTCTAATATGTCTTTTAGAGGAGAAGTTGCTTTCTTAAAACCAGGAGTTTCTAAAAACGACCAGTTTGAAGGAGAAGCAACGGTTTATGTCGATGATTTTGAAGGATCTCAATCGACTATCGATTTGAAATCGCCTTTAGCATGGACGTTGGCCAGTGCCCCTATTGGTTTCGGTGGAGAAATTCCAGAAGAAGATTTGAGTTATGGTTACAAACGTGCCAAATTATCTTGGTATAGTATTGATCCTATTTTTTATACCAATCAACGTCCAGCCGGAATCAATGATAATGATGTTTCTACAATGGAAGCCAGACGCGTTTATAGTCAAGAGTTATATCCAAATACGAATATTGCTATTGGAGAAACCACAGTGGTGCCTACTCTTGATTTGTCGTATTATCCAGCGGAAAGAGGACCTTACAATTACAATCCTGCCGGTGTTAGTAATATATTACCTAATCCACAAGATAATTTTGGTGGAATCATGCGTCCTATTACATCAACCAATTTTGAACAAGCCAATGTAGAATATATTCAGTTTTGGGTTCAAGATCCTTATTTTAGAGATGGTGTGATTACAAATGGTACTAACACGGGATTGCTGACATTTAACCTTGGAGAAATTTCGGAAGATGTACTAAAAGACGGTAGAAAACTTTACGAAAACGGATTGCCAACTCCTGGTTCAACCACTACAACATTAAGTACGAATTGGGGTAAAGTTCCAACTTCCCAATCATTAATTTATGCATTTGATACCAATGAAGCCAATAGAGCAAGTCAGGATGTCGGTCTAAATGGTTTAAATGATTTCGAAGAAGCTAATAAATACCCAGCATTCTCAGGAGTGGTCGATCCATCACAAGATAATTATTCATATTATCTAAATACAACCGGTACTATCTTAGATCGCTATAAAAAATACAATGGTTTGGAAGGCAACTCGCCAATTGGGGTTTCGGATACCAATCGTGGAAATTCAGTTGTGCCCGATGTAGAAGATATCAACCGTGACAATACAATGAATACCATTAATGCGTATTATAAATTTTCGGTAGATATTAAACCTAATGTTACTGAAAGTGATAAGTATGTATCGAGTATTTTAACAACCAAAGTTTCTCCACCACTTCCTGATGGTACTTCACCAACAGTACGATGGATTCAGTATAAAATTCCAATTCAAGAAATTACACCTGCCAATGTAGAAGGCGGCATTTCCGATTTTAGATCAATCCGTTTTATGCGTATGTTTATGTCTGGTTTTTCGGATAAAGTTACCTTGCGTTTAGGGGCTTTAGATTTAGTTCGAGGCGAATGGAGACGTTATAATGCTTCTCTTGAATCTTTGGATGCCGATCCAACAGATGATAATACGGGACTTGATGTGGTGGCGGTTAATCTTGAAGAAAATAGTAATAGAACACCCATCCGATATGTAATGCCTCCGGGAGTGGCCAGAGAGCAATTGTATAATAATAATTCGGTAGTAAATCAAAATGAACAATCGTTGTCATTGCGCGTTTACGATAAAAATAACCCACAAACTGGTACAGAAGGGTTAGAGCCTAATGACTCTCGAGCGGCATTTAAAAATGTAGATGTAGATATGCGTCAATACAATAAGCTGAAAATGTTTCTTCACGCCGAAGCATTGCCGGCTGATACAAATCCGCTTGCCGATGATCAAATGGTTGGTTTTATTCGTTTTGGAAATGATTTTACCGAAAACTTTTATCAAGTTGAAATTCCATTAAAAGTAACGCCGCAAAACGCAATTACAGCAGAACAAATTTGGCCAATCACTAATGAAATAGAATTACAGACGGCCTTGTTAACCAAGTTGAAAATATTAAACTTAAACGGAACTCAGCCAGTAGATGCCAATGGAATTTTCTTTAAAAACGAAGAGGAATTGGATCAATCAGCACTCACAAAACCTAATAAATTACGAATTGGTATCAAAGGAAATCCAAACTTTGGACAAATACGTACCTTAATGGTAGGGGTAAAAAACAGACATAGCAGTGATATTCGCGGTGAGGTTTGGTTTAATGAATTGCGTTTAGCCGATATGGATAATGAAGGCGGAATGGCTGCTATTGCAAGTGTTGATACCAATATGGCCGACTTACTTACACTTTCAGCAACGGGTAGAATGGGAACTATCGGTTTTGGTTCTTTAGAACAAGGGCCAAACGAAAGAAGTCGTGAAGATTCGAAACAGTATGATATTGTAACCAATGTTAATGTGGGTAAATTATTGCCCAAAAAATGGGGCTTAAATTTGCCTTTCAATTATGCTATCGGAGAGCAAATTATTACGCCAGAATACGATCCATTTAATCAGGATATCAAATTAAAACAATTAATTGAAGTTACCGAAAATCCTGCTGAAAAGAAAAATCTAGAGAAAAGAGCTCAAGATTTCACAAAACGTACCAGCTTCAATTTAATTGGTGTTAGAAAAGACAGAGCTCCTGAACAAAAGCAACGTTTTTATGATCCAGAAAACTTGACTTTATCCTATTCCTTTACCGAAGTGGAGCACCATGATTTTGAAATTGAAAGTTTAATCGATCAACAATTAAGAACATCTGCCGATTACGCCTTCACTTTTAAACCGAAAACAATTGAACCGTTTAAGAAAACGAAATTCATGAAAAAAAGTACTTATTGGAAGCTTTTAAGTGATTTCAATTTCAACTTTTTACCAAACAATGTCAATTTTAGTTCGACTATCTTACGCCAGTACAACAAACAACAATTTCGTCAAGTGGAAGTGGAAGGTATTCCGTTGGATCCTCTGTATAAACGTAATTATATGTTTAATTATAATTATGGTTTTGGGTATAATTTAGCCAAATCATTGCGACTTAATTATACAGCAACTTCGGCTAATTTGGTTCGTAATTATTTAGACGAAAATAACAATCCAATTGATAGTTTTACCATTTGGGATGATTATTTAAACATCGGAACTCCTAATCAACATGCTCAACAGCTTACCGTTAATTATGAGTTACCTTTAAATAAAATACCATTTTTGTCGTTTATGAAGTCTGATTATACTTACACGGGTGATTATAGTTGGCAAAAAGCTTCTTTGGCTCTTCAAACGATTGAAGATGACTTAGGAAATGAATACAATTTAGGGAACACGATTCAAAATGCAAATACCCATAAATTGAATACAACTTTTACAATGGATACTTTTTATAAGTACATCGGTTTTGTAAAAAGAAGTGAGAAAAAGAAAACACAAAAAAGTACAGCTGCGGCACCGCTACCACCTTCAGCTCCAAAACCTGGGGAAAAAGTCGTAGCCAAGCCTAAAACGAAAGACAAAGAGATCAAGCCAAATGTGTTTGTGGATGGTTTAATTGGTGTTGCTACCAGTTTAAAAAATATCCAAATCATTTATAACGAAACCAATGGTACGATGTTGCCGGGTTATTTGCCTTCGGTTGGATTTTTAGGATCTTCAAAACCATCTTTAGGTTTCGTATTTGGTTTACAGGATGATGTGCGTTTTGAAGCTGCTAGAAATGGATGGTTGACTAATTACCCTGAGTTCAATCAGAATTTTACCAGAATAAATAACAAGCAAATCAATGCTACCGCAAATATTGAACTGTTTCCTGATTTTAAAATTGATTTAGCAGCCGATAGAACAATGGCCACCAATTTCTCAGAACAGTATGACACGCAAAATGGGGTATACAATTCGCACTCACCCTATAATACTGGAAATTATTCTATTACAACTAATTTAATTCGTACTGCATTTTCTAAAAGTGATGAAACGACTTCAGATGCATTTCAAAGCTTTAGAGATAATAGAATTATTATCGCTAATCGATTGGCGGCACAAAGAGGTATAACTGAAAGAGATCTTGATGGATTTCCTCTTGGATATAGCAAAAATAGTCAGGCTGTTTTATTGCCTTCATTCCTTTCTGCTTATACAGGAGCTAATGCGTCGGGAATTTCGTTAGATGCTTTTAGAAGTGTGCCTATCCCGAACTGGACTTTAAAATATACCGGTTTAATGCGTTATAAGTTTTTTAAAGACAAGTTCAAACGTTTTTCTTTGCAACATGCTTATAAAGCGGCATATACAATTAACTCGTTCCGTTCTAATTTTGAGTACGATAAAAACCCTAATGGTATCGATGCAAATGGGAATTATCATAACAAAAATATTATTTCAAATATAAACGTTACTGAGCAATTTAGTCCATTAATGCGATTTGATATGGAGCTGAAAAATTCGATTAAGCTATTAGCTGAAATGAAGAAAGACCGCACCTTGGCGTTAAGTTTCGATAATAGTTTACTAACTGAATTGAAAGGGGTAGAATATACTCTTGGTTTGGGTTACCGAATCAAAGATGTTACGATTCGTTCTCGATTGGCAGATAATGCTACTGGACTGATCAAAAGTGATATTAATTTAAGAGGTGATGTGTCTTACCGAAACAATAAAACCATTGTTCGTAACTTAGATTATGATAACAATCAGTTAGGTGGTGGTCAAAACTTAATTTCGGCTAAAGTCACGGGTGATTATAAGTTTAGTACCAACTTAACCACTTTGTTTTATTTTGATTATTCTTTTTCAAAAGCTGTTATTTCGACTTCATTTCCGATTACTAACATTAGAGCCGGATTGACTTTGCGTTACAATTTTGGAAATTAAAAAAAGGGCCTGATTAGCTAAGGTTTAGGTCTAATATTATTTCAGGTGAAGAAATAGTAATCAAAGATGATTTTTGGTTTCAAGAGTCATGAGGTTACCGCAATCATTTATATAGTACAAATAAAAATCCGTTTACAGCTTTGTAAACGGATTTTTAATATGGGTTCAATGTTGCGAAAGAATAGCGCTTAAGATGTCTGATTTTGCTTGTGTAGCATTGTTGTTTTCTGTCCAAATACGTACCAAATAAATAATACCCGATTCAGAATAATTCGAAATATAAACTTCGGGCTTAGGTTCTTTTAAAATAAGGGTACTAGCCGCAAAACATTGTTGAATTTTTGATTTGATTTCGGTAGCATTTTGTTGGTGTGTAATAGCAATTTCGAAATCGGATCTAGTAGTGATTTTTTGAGAAAGATTCTTAATTTTTCCGTTCGACAATAATCCGTTCGGTACGTAAACCGTATGGTTATTTGATGTTCGAATTTTGGTGGAAAAGATTTGAATGTCTTCAACGTTTCCAATTTCACCTTGTACGTCTATTTTGTCACCTACTTTAAAAGGTTTGAATAAAACAATTAGTATGCCACCTGCAAAATTTGCTAAGGACCCTTGAAGCGATAAACCAACGGCTAGTCCGGCAGCTCCTAAAATTGCAACGAAAGAAGATGTTTCTACCCCCAGTTTTGAAATCACGGCTATAAAAACCAAACCTCTAATACCCCAAAACACTAAGTCTTCTAAAAATTCGACTAAGGTTACTTCTACACCGCGACTTAAGAGAACCCTTTTAAAGCTTTTCGCAATAAATTTTGATAACCATAGTCCAACAAAAAGGATAATTAAGGCTGTGATTATATTAGCAGAATAATCAAATAGGAATTTTTTTAATGTGTTTAAATAGTATTCTTTGTTTTCCATTTTTTAGCTATAAAAAAGGTTAGGGAAACTCCCTAACCTTGGTATTGTAATAATACTGTAATTATTTGGTTTCCTCGGCAGTTTCTTCTGTAGTTTCTTCAGCTGCATTTTTAAATTCAGCTGCTTTTTCTTTAGCAGAATCTACAGCGCCATGGGCTAATTCTTCTACTTTATCTATGGCGATTTCTGCTTTTTCTTTTACAGTTTCTACCACGTTGTCAATAGCGCTAGCAGCTTGAGGGACAAATTCTTTTACTTTTTCACCTGCTTGTTCTGCAAATTCTTCAACCTTGTCTACAAGTGGTGCGGCGCTTTCTTTAGCTTTTGCAATGGCATCATCAGCAAAGTTTTCTGCTTGATCTACGATTTCGTCTACTTTCTTAGAACCGAATAGGTTCTTTATAAAATTTCCAATTCCCATTTTTTTTAGTTTTTTTGATTTATGTTTAGATACAATAATACGAAATCTTGTTCGATAATTTAAAAATGCGTTACCTTAAAATGGAAACGCATTTTTAAAATTCTTGACTTATTTATTCGATTTCGAAGGTTAATTTTAAATTCACCCTAAACTCGGTTACTGCATTGTTGTTTACAGAAGCACTTTGTTCTTGTACATACACCGAACGAATGTTTTTTACTGATTTTGAAGCTTTTTCTACGGCTTTTTTAGTGGCATCTTCCCAACTCACAGTAGAGTTTGATAATACTTCGATTACTTTTAAGACTGACATAGTTTTTAGTTTAAATGATTATTAGCTACTAAAGTTACTCATTTTAAACTACAAAAACAATATTATCCGTTGAGCGCTTCTACACTAATCTCTTGATCGTGAAGCATTTCCTTTAACATGTTCTCTATCCCGTTCTTTAATGTAAAGGTAGAAGATGGACAGCCGCTGCAGGCACCTTGTAATATAACTCTAACTTTTTTGTCTGCTTCCGAAAAAGAATCGAAAAGAATGTTACCACCATCGGCAGCTACGGCTGGTTTGATGTATTCTTCGATAATATTAATGATTTTTTGCGAGGTAACGTCTAAGGCATCAAAATTGGCAATTTGTTGTTTCTCAACAGCAGCGGAAGTAGCGATCTTCGTTTCATCTACTGCAATATTCCCGTTTTCTAAAAACTCCTTAATAAAGGAACGCACTTCATTGGTTACTTCTTGCCATTCGTTTACGGCATATTTTGTGACTGAAACGTAATTCTCATCAATAAAAACTTCTTTTACATATGGAAATTGGAATAAAGCTTTGGCTAGGGGAGATGCTTCGGTTTCATCTATGTTTTTGCATTCCACTATCGATTTTGTAAGCGCTTTATTGGCAACAAATTTCATAACCGAAGGATTTGGCGTGCTTTCGGCATAAACCGTAAAGGGTAATTTTTTTGGATTTTCTTTTGCTTTTACCACTTCGCCACCTGCATTCACATAAGCTTCCATTTGTTCGGCAACCTCAAATTTTACATCGTCCCATTCTACAATACTAAATTTTTCAATGGCTATAAAGTTACCAGAGATGTATACTGTTTTGACAAATGGTAAGTAAAACAATTGTTGTGCCAAAGGAGAATCGGCACATTCGTCAATGTTTTTGTACTCATAGCTTTGGTTTGGGCAAATAAAATAAGAGAATTTAAATTTTAAGATGCTTGGGTTGTTCGTTTCTTTTATAGTGATAAGTTTCATATACTGCTATTTTTTATTTTTTACGGTTCATTTTTATGGTACAGATTCATTTCGTTTTGCACTAATTTTAGAAGCTGTTCATTTCATGATTTTAATTTCGAAGCAAAATTAAGAAACAATTTTGTCATAACTTCTTTTGATGTTTTTTTTGCATTAAAATTAACTTTTTTCATTTTTTTTAAAATTGTTTGCATAAGAGTTTAATTAAAAGCAAAAAATTATATCTTTGGAGTCAAACATTAAAAATTGGTCTTTTTTGAAGACAATAATTCCTAAAGCATGAATTTTAAGAAAATACTTTTGTTGTTATGTTTTTTTGTAACACAAATTTCTATCTCTCAAGAAGGTATAGCAGTTTATTCTGATTATTTGTCGGATAATTATTATTTGTTACATCCTTCTATGGCAGGAGCTTCTAATTGTTCTAAAATTAGATTAACAGCTCGTCAACAATGGTTTGGTAATGAAGATGCACCAGCATTGCAAACATTAAGTTATAACGGTAAAATTGGTGATAAAGGATCGGCTTTAGGTTTGATTCTTTTTAATGATAAAAATGGATATCATTCACAAAAAGGAGCTAAATTGACCTATGCGCATCACATCATGTTTTCAAGAAGTACGGTTGATTTAAATCAGTTGTCTTTTGGTTTAAGTGCTGGATTGGTTCAAAATCAATTGGATGAAACAAGTTTTGATATGACCGATTTCGATCCGATTATTGCTGGAATCTTGCAAAGAGCCTCTTATTTTAATGTGGATTTCGGTGCTTCGTACAACTTCTTAGATTTCAATGCTCATGCTACAGTAAAAAATGCATTGTTTAGAAGTAGGGATTTGTATACCGAATACGAGTCGGATAACCTGCGTAAATACATTTTAAGTGCTGGATATACTATTGGAGATTCTAGAAAGTTATTATGGGAGCCTTCATTAATGTTTCAGTTAACAGAAAGAACAAAAGAAAAATCGATAGATGTCAATTTAAAAGCGTACAAAGCAGTAGATTTTGGAAAAATATGGGCTGGTTTATCTTACAGAAGAAGTTTTGATAGTGCGCAATATATTAATGGCACGCAATTAAAAAATCAGAAATTACAATATATCACGCCTTTAGTAGGGGTGAATTATAAAAAATTCATGTTTGGTTATACCTATTCCAATGTGATGGGTGATATTAAATTTGATACGGGTGGTTTTCACCAACTTACACTAGGGTTTGACTTTGGTTGTAAGAAAGAGAAATATGATTGTAATTGTCCTGCAATTAATTAATATAAACATCCCGATTTTTTCGGGATTTTTTTTGAAATAAACTATGGTTATAAAAGAAGTAAACGGAAAAGCGCCACAAATACCTAACGATTGTTATGTGGCTGAAAATGCTACTATTGTTGGTGATGTTTCTTTTGGTGAAAAGTGTAGTGTTTGGTTTAATGCCGTTGTGCGTGGAGATGTTCATTTTATAAAAATTGGAAATAAAGTCAACATTCAGGATGGTGCTGTCATTCATTGTACGTATTTAAAACATCCTACGGTTATTGGCAATAATGTGTCTATTGGACATAATGCGATTGTTCACGGATGTACCATTAACGATAATGTGCTTATAGGGATGGGCGCAATTGTAATGGATGGCTGTGTTATTGAAAGCAATGCGATTGTTGCTGCCGGGAGTGTGGTGACACAAAACACCGTGGTGGAATCGGGAACGATTTACGCGGGTATTCCGGCTAAGAAGGTGAAAGATATCGATCAGAGTGATTTTGCTGGCGAGATTGAGCGTATTTCTAATAATTACGTTATGTATTCGAGTTGGTTTAAATAGATTTCTATTATAGCCCCGATAGAGTGTAAATCCTGTTATTGCGTCCGGATGCCAATTATTTTAATTGCTTGTTCCTTGCAATAACAGATTGCAACGAAAGCGGGTACAGTGTTATGGGAACCTAAAGGGTAGTGCTCCTAAAATTCTTTTTCGAAAACATTGTTATTAAAGCCTAAAATGGTTTTTAAGACTTCGGCATCGCTATTGGTATAAAACAGTGTTTCTCCCTTTGTTTTAGAGGTGTTTAAGAGCGTTAAATTTTCTAAAACGGCTTTGGTTTGCTTGGCGACTGCCTCTCCAGAATCTATGATTTTGACGTGTGGCGGGATAATCTTTTTGATTTCAGGAATCAGGTATGGGTAATGGCTACAACCCAATACAAGGTAGTCCATATTGGCGGCAACCATAGGACGCAGGTAGAGTTTGAGCAAATTGCGCATGTCTTCGGAGTCTATTTTTCCATCTTCAATTAATTCGACCAAACCGTATCCTACTTGTTCGAGTATTTTGACGTTGGAGAAATTTTCTACTTGTCGGTTAAATAATTCACTATTTAAGGTGCCTTTGGTGGCCAGTATTCCTATAGTTTGCGTTTCCGATTGATTGGCGGCGGGTTTTATGGCAGGTTCAATGCCTATGAATGGGACGTCATATTTGGCGCGCATTTCTTTAATGGCATTGGTGGTAGCGGTATTGCAGGCGACAACAATTATTTTGCAGT
Source organism: Flavobacterium sp. (assembly GCA_018062725.1). Next base: position 23,069 of record JAGORP010000012.1, on the reverse strand, counting down.
TTTGAGCCAAGAGGAAATCGACATTTTTGAAACAAAGTTGTATGATTTCTTCCTTTGATTTTTTTCCATAGGGAGCATTTTTGCTGTCGGCGAGATAGATTGTATTTTCGTGAGGAAGGAGTTGATGGATTTCTTTCCAGATGGAAGTTCCTCCAATTCCAGAATCAAATAAACCTATAGGATTGTTGTTGCTCATAAAACAAATGTAAAAAAAAACTGCACTAAATGATAGTGCAGTTTTTATTTTTTAGGCTGTAAAAATTAGAATTTTAATTCTTTTTTCACGTCTTCATATAAGTTTGGACCATCAGCAACAATTAAAGAAGAAGCATCCATTACATATTGATATCCTTTTGCTTTAGCTGTTTTTACAATAGCAGCTTTAGCTTTATCCATGATAGGTTTTACAATTTCCGTTTCTTTGTCTTGTAATTGTTTTTGAGCCGTGTCTCTGTATTGTTGAATACGTTGCCCCATATCTTGCATTTCTTTGGCACGTTTTTCGTTTTCAGCGTCACCAGCAGTAGCAGCTTCACCTTCGTATTTTTTCATTTTTGTTTGGTATTCTGTAACCATTTTAGAATACTCACCATCAAAAGTTTTACTTAACGTTTCCAATTGTGCTTTTGCAGTAGTCATTTCTGGCATCTTAGATAACAATTCTTGTACATCTATGTGAGCTGTTTTCGATTGAGCATTCATTGCATTTGCTCCTAACATCATTATTGCTGCAATAAGTAAAGTTTTAACCTGTTTCATCATTTTAGTATTTATTAGTGTATTAATTTTAATTCTTATTTTCTTTTAATTTTTCTTCTTGAGCTTTTCGGGCGGCTTCTCGTTCGGCTAGAATTTTTTTCTTTTTATCTTCTAACGCTTTTCTTCTTTCTTCGAGCGTTTTTTTATTTTTCTCAATCGCGGCTTTTCTTTGTGCTTCTTTGGAAGCTCTTACAGAGTCTTGTGCAATTTTTTTATCTTCGATTTTATTGAAATTTTCAACTTGTTTGTCAACTACTGGTGTTTCTGAAGGAGTAGAATCAATTGTCGTGCCATTTTTTTTAGCCTTTTGTTCTTCTAGTAGTTTTTTTCTTCTTTCTTCGTAGTCTTTTTTCTTTTGTTCGGCAGCTTGTATTCTCGCTTCTTGTGCTTTTTTTACAGCCGCTTTTTTCTCATTAAGCAAACGCTGTCTTTCTGCTAGCGCTGGATTATCTGCAACTACATCTTGTGTTTCTTGCTTTTCTTCAAGAGCTTTTTGTTGCTTTTTAGACATTTCTTCTCTTTTTTCGGCTCTAGTAATGGTTCGAATGACTTGATTACTAATGTCAAATTTTTTCGCTGAAAAGAGCATGGTCATAGCTGAAGATTTGTCGAAAATAAAATCATACGCTTTTGCTTCTGCGATATCTTGTACAGCTGTAAAAACTTGGTCTTGTACTGGTTTTACTATAGCTTCTTTTTGAATGGCCAAATCGCCTCGAGGGCCAAACCTTTTTTGTTGGTAGTCAATCAAATCGGCTTCTAAGAATTTAATTTCTTCTTCGCGTTCTTCTATTAATTCTTTGGTTAATAACGCTTTTTCAGATTTTAAGTTTTCTTTTAATTTGGTAATGTCATTTTTTTTAGACTCAATATCCTGTTTCCATTTTTGAGCTTTAGTATCAAGTTGTGTTGATGCTTCTTTGTAGTCAGGAACATTTTCAAGGATATATTCCATGTCAATGTATCCTATTCTAACACCTACTTTCGATTGTGCGTTTGACAATGCGAAAGATAGTAGAAACAGTATTGATAAATAACTCTTTTTCATAAGCTTAAATTTGGTTATAAGAATATATAACGTCAAATATAATTAAAATTGTTGACCTATAATAAAATGTGGTTGCCAACCGCTTTTTTGTGCTGTTCCTGGGATTGGGTCAAAGCCATGCGCAAAATCGATTCCTAATAAACCAAAGGCAGGCATGAATACACGTAGACCAACTCCGGCAGATCGTTGTAAATTGAATGGATTGTAAGATTTAAAGCCTTCATACGAAGTACCACCTTCCACAAAACCTAAACCATAAATAGTGGCTGCTTGTTTTAAGGTGATTGGGTAACGCAATTCTAATGAGAATTTATTATAAACGGTACCACCAATTTGTTGTCCGTAACGGCTCGATTTAGTGTCAGTAATGACTGGAGTTAAAGAGTTGTTTGGATAACCACGTAACTGAATCGTTTCACGACCGTCCATTGAAAAATTCGCCATTCCATCACCACCTAACCAAAAACGTTCAAATGGAACTAAGCCTCTGCCGCTATTGTAAGCGCCCATGAATCCAAATTCTCCTAAAGTCCGAAGGGTAAGTTTTTCATAGATTTTGGAAAACCATTCAGCTTTGAATTTAACTTTGTAGTATTCTAACCAGTTGAATTTCTTCTGATCTAGTTTTCCTTGATTTACAGATGCTAGGGTGTGGTCGGTTTTACTGGCAAACCTATATACATTACTTCCAGGCGAAGTTTCGGCAATATAATCTCCAATTACAGGATAATCACCATCAACAATAACTGCTGTTTGAGTACCATCGAATTTCATTTTATATTCTTCTTGATTGGCTAAATTAGCATAATCAATTTTGTTGAATAAAGAATAAGGAGGGGTGAATTTTGCCGTTACACTAAATTCTGAACCATAGGTTGGGAAAATAGGGTTAACGCCTTTGTTGTTTCTAGAAAGTCCTATTGTGTAAGCTAAATTTCGAGAGGCACCATTTCCGAAAGTAAACAAGCCTACATTGTAGTTATTTAAATCGTAATATTGGAAACTCACGGCATGTGAAAGTGTGAAATAATCATCTGGCACTTTTAATCGTTTGGCAGTTCCTACAGAAGCAGAAAAAATATTAAAACTTTTGGTTCTGTCTACTTGTCCTGAATTATTGGCTGCAAATTGTTTACTATACGATAACGAACTAAATAATTGTACGGGTTTTTTCCCGCCAAACCAAGGCTCTGTGAAAGAGAAACTGTAGGTTTGGAAGTAAGTACTGGCTTGTAAACGTAACGCTAATTTTTGACCATCACCCATTGGAAGTGGTTTGTAAGCATTCTTTTTGAAAAGATTACTCATGGCGAAATTGTTAAAAGACAAACCTAAGGTTCCGATGAATCCGCCGCCGCCGTATCCTCCTTGAAGTTCAATTTGGCTGGCTCCTTTTTCTACTACATTATATTTAATGTCTACGGTTCCTGCTGCAGGATCTACATTTTCGAAGTCTGGTTTTATGGCTTCTGCATCAAAAAATCCTAATTGACCAATTTCACGAATGGTTCTTACTAAGTTTTCTTTACTGTATACATCTCCTGGTTTTGTTCGGAGTTCACGGTAAATTACTTTGTCATTTGTTTTGTCGTTTCCAACTACTGAAATTTTATTAAAATACGCTAACGGACCTTCTACAATTCTAATGTCTAAATCGATTGCATTGTTGTCGGTTTTTACTTCAACTGGATTGATATTTGAAAATAAATAACCATTGTTTTGGTAAAGATTTGTTAGGTCTTCTCCGTCTGGTTTAGATTTGTCAGCAATACGTTTGTCTAGCAAAACACCATTGTAAACATCTCCTTTTTTGATGCCTAAATAACGAGATAATAATTGGTCCCCATATACAGTGTTTCCAAGGAAATTAATGTCTCCAAAATAGTATTTTTGACCTTCTTCAATTTTTAAATTAACCGTTATATTGTTTCGTTTTGCATCAAAAATAACAGAATCGGAAAGTACACGAGCGTCTCTATATCCGTTTTCTTTGTATTTTTCAACAATTTTATTAAGATCTTCTTTGTATTTGTCTTTTTTGAATTTTCTTGATTTTAACAACACGAAGTTTTTGATGCTAAATTCGCGTGTTTCCTTCATGGAATTTTTTACTTTACTATCTGTAAGTTCCGAATTCCCTTCAATGTTAATTCTTTTGACTTTAATTTTCTTGCCCTTGTCAATATTAACCACCATGTTTACATGGTTATTGGTTTCTTTGTCTTCTTCAGTAGCAATATTTACTTTAGTATTGTAGTAGCCTTCTTTTTTGTATTTATTTTCGATATAATTTTTGGTGGTGGTGATTAGGTTTTCGGTCACGATTTTCTCTTCCGTTAACCCGTTGTCTTTAATTAATGATTCGACGGCACCTTTTTTAACGCCCACAAATTTTACTTCTTTAAGTTTAGGAAGTTCGTTAAGGTTTAATTCTAGGGAGATACTGTCTCCTTCGATTTTGTCGACATAATAATTGACATTATCATACATACCAAGTTTCCAAAGTTTTTTGATGGAGTTGGTAATTTCCTCGCCAGGAACTGTAATCGATTGCCCTTTTTCTAGTCCGGCAAAAGTGACTACCGTTTCTTCATTGTAAGAAACTTTTCCAGTAACGGTAACTTTTTTAAGGATATACACTTTTCCTTGATCAAACGTAAGTCTGTCTTGGGCAATTACTTGAGTTGTGGTGCTTAAAAATAAAAAGAACAGCACGGTTTTTATGCTGTTATTGAAATTAAAAAAATTATTTAATTTGTTCACTTGTTTTTCCAAATCTACGTTCTCTTTTTTGATAGCTAATAATGGCTTCATATAAATTTTCTTCACTAAAATCTGGCCATAAAACATCGGTAAAATAAAATTCTGCATAGGCAATTTGCCATAACAAAAAATTACTAATTCGGTGTTCGCCACTTGTTCGTATTACTAAATCAACATCGGGTAAATCCTGTGTGTAAAGATGATTATTAAATATCGATTCGTCAATACTGTTTGTTGATATTATGTTATTTTTAACTTTATCTGCTATTTTTTTAACAGCATTTAAGATTTCTTCCCTAGAGCCATAACTAAGCGCTAGTGTAAGGGTCATTCTGTTGTTATCTTTGGTTTTTTCGATTACTTCCAAGAGCTCTTTTTGAACCGATTTGGGAAGGTTTTCTATATTGCCAATACTGTTTAGCTTTATGTTATTTTTAACTAAAGTTTCCAGCTCTTTTTTCAAGGAATTGATGAGTAATTTCATCAAGGTATCGACTTCTAGTTTTGGTCGGTTCCAGTTTTCAGTCGAGAAGGCATATAATGTTAGGTTTTCAATTCCTAATTTTGCACAAATTTCTACAGTTGTTTTTACCGACTTGGTTCCGTTTTCGTGACCAAAGGCGCGTAACATTCCTTTTTGCTTTGCCCAACGACCATTGCCATCCATGATAATTGCAAGATGTTTGGGTAAATTGTCGGTATGTATACTATTTAATAAACTCATTTTATTCTGAACAAAAGCAAGGATTTTTACCAAACGTGTAAGTTAAAGTAGCGCCTGTAAAAACGTACCAATCTTTACTGTTTGTATTTCCGAATTTAAGATTGTCTAACGTGTTGCTTTTAGGAAAACTTCCATCCAAGTCATCAACAAAGGTGTATCTGGCACCAGTTTCTATTCCTAAAATCAATTGATTTGAGATTTTCATTTTTACACCAACAGTCATTGGGATAGCCATAGCCCATGAATCTTTTTCTAATCGTTGTAAATCTCCTATGAAATAAATGTTGTCATATTTGAAATAACTCAAACCAGTATGAACATAAGGCGTTGCGAAAAAAGGTTGTTCGTGTAAATCGAAATCGAAAAAATTAAATTCTAATCCGGCAGAAAGTTCAGTCACGGTATTTTCAAATTTATACCCACGATCTACTCGTCCCGGAATTTTAGATTCTAAATCGTTACCCGTTATTTTTCCAGTGATCGCCGAAAAACGCCACGAATGCCTTTTACTTCGATTCCATTTGTAAATAATCCCAAAAGCAGGTTCGTTCGGAGCAATATAATTGGTTTTTCCAATGTCACCAATGAAATTAGCACCTCCCGCAAATACACCTACTTCGTGCAATTGCGCATGTGCTTGATGAACAGCCAAAAAGGATATAATTATGTAAAAAAACTTCTTCATTTTTATAATAGCTTGCAAATATACTAATTATGGACACTAAACAAAGTGAATTGTGATATTCTGTCGAAATGTTTTCGACATTTTTATAAACTAAAAACGAAAAAGACTGGATTGTAGTATTTGTCTTCGATTTAATTGCGTTTGTCTTCGCCAAAAAGCAGTTTTTTTCGCAAGGTTTTTAGGAAAGTTTCTTCTGAAATTTCGACCATATTAATTTTGAAGGGTGTTTTCTTAATTGTTAAAATGCTTTCGTTTTTTACCGAAGCAATTCTGGAGTCTAAAGAAACTAGATAATTTTCTTCTCGTCCTGAAATTTTAAGTTTTAGCACGGTATTATCTGGTATAACAATAGGTCTTGCATTTAGATTATGAGGAGCAATGGGCGTAATGACTAAACTGCTTGCATCGGGTGTTAATATCGGACCGCCACAACTTAAAGAATATCCGGTTGAACCTGTTGGGGTAGATATGATTAAACCGTCTGCCCAATATGAGGTTAGGTATTCTCCATTTAAATAGGTTTCAATCGTGATCATCGATGTGGTGTCTTTTCGACTCACCGTCACTTCATTCATGGCAAAGTTGATTTCTGCAATAGAATCTACTTTCGGCGTACAATTCAAACTGAGCAATGTTCGTTTTGATATCTTGTATTTTTTTTCAAGAACTAACTGTAAAAACGTCTCTATGTTTTCTTGCTGCACATTCGCTAAAAAACCTAATCGCCCTGCATTTATACCTAAAATTGGAATTCCTGAATTACGAACATAAGTCACTGATCTTAAAAAAGTACCATCGCCACCTACACTTAATAACATATCATAACTTTTATCCAATTCTTTGTGAGAAGAGTAGGTGATGTAGTTTTTGGTGACTGCTTTATTCTCTTGAAGCATTTTAAGAAAATTGGCCTCAATAGTGAAGGTAACGTTGTTAGTTTCTAAAAATTGTAAAAGTCGCTCAATAATGGGCGAAGTAGTGTTTTGATAATACTGACCGAAAATGGCAACTTTCATAGATTAGATGTTTAAATATTTATCCAAATAATCGGAACGTTCTTTTAATGTTTTTAAATAATCGTCTTCTTGGTGTTCGGAAATAATCTCATATTCGTAACGACGAAAGGTTTGAATAATTTCATTTAAACTTCCTTCTGCTATTTTCAGGGTGATTTGCACTTTTTCGGCATCAGAACTAGAGATGTAAGCGCCTAAAATTTTAGCATTATTTCCTTCTACAATTTGAGAAATTTGACTAAAAGAATAGCCGTTGATGTGTTTTTCAACGATAAGTATGCCTCCTAATTCTTTTAAAAAAGGCGTTTCATTGAAGACTTTAATTAGGTCTTCCAATTCATAATAACCAATATAATTGTTGAGTTCGTCAAGCACTGGAATGACATTGGTTTCGTTTTTTGCAAAATCATCCAATACGTCTAATAAAACTGAATTATTTCGAGTAAAAAAGCCTTCAAATGTGTATTTGTAATCACTTAATTTTTTATCGAATTCAAAAGTGTTTAAGTCTTCCGCTGAAACATTTCCAACAAAAATACCTTCTTCAATCACTGGGAAATGTGAAAATGGTACCTCAAGAAAAAAATCTTGTGCATTGCCAACCGTTTCTTGAATTTCAAGCGGTTTTAAATCTTGGTTGATGTAATCGGATAAAATAGTCATAACAGAAATTATCGTGCAAAATAATTAAAAAATAAGAGACTGACCTTGTTTAAGTTCGTATTTTTGTCATTCAAATTTAAAGTTACGTCAAAAATGACACAAAACCAATGCAAATTAAGTGTAAACATAAATAAAATTGCCACATTACGAAATTCACGTGGCGGGACTACTCCCAATGTTGTCGAAGCGGCGAAAAGAATTCAAAGTTTCGGAGCACAAGGAATCACCATTCATCCTCGACCAGACGAGCGTCATATTCGCTATCAAGACGCCCGTGATTTAAAAGAAGTTGTTTATACCGAATACAATATTGAAGGTAACCCGCAACATAATTTCATCGATTTGGTGTTGGAATGCAAACCCACACAAGTGACTCTTGTTCCTGATGCGATTGGCGCTTTGACGTCCAATGCAGGTTGGGATACTATAAAACACAAAGCGTATTTAAAAGAAGTGATTGCCGAGTTTCAACGTAACGGCATTCGGACTTCTATTTTTGTAGATCCTGTTCTAGAAATGATTGAAGGAGCTAAGGAAACCGGAACCGAGCGTATTGAATTGTATACGGAAGCCTTTGCACACCAATATGGTTTAGGAAATAAAGACGGAATTTTGCCGTATGTGGCTGCTGCTACGTTAGCCAATGATTTGCAATTGGGAATTAATGCTGGTCATGATTTGAGTTTAGAGAATATCCAGTTTTTTAATCAAAATATTCCTGGATTGTTAGAAGTTTCTATTGGTCACGCTTTAATTTCAGAATCACTTTATTTAGGATTAGAGAATGTAGTTCAGATGTATTTGCAAAAATTGAAATAATATGGTACTTCACTCCAACATAACGGGACAAGGAACGCCACTTGTTATTATTCACGGATTTCTTGGGATGTCCGACAACTGGAAAACACTAGCTACTCTATATGTGGAAGCGGGTTTTCAAGTACATGCTTTAGACATGCGAAACCACGGAAAAAGCTTTCATTCTAATGATTGGGGGTATTCCTTTATGGTGCAAGATGTAGTCGATTATTGTGAATTCCATCAGTTGAAAAACATCTCAGTCATCGGTCATTCTATGGGAGGAAAAGTAGCAATGGTATTAGCAACGACTTATCCGTATTTGGTTGAAAAACTAATTGTGGCTGATATCGGTCCGAAGTATTATGCACCTCACCATCAAACGATTTTGGCAGCGTTGAATGCTGTCGATTTTTCCCAAAAACCCTCTAGAGCACAAGCGGAAGAAATTGTTTCGACTTATATTCACGATTTTGGAACCCGCCAGTTTTTATTGAAAAATTTATATTGGGTAGAGCCAGGTCAGTTGGGTTTCCGATTTAACTTAAAAGTGTTTAATGAAAATACCTCTGTGATTGGAGATGCCTTGCCTTTTGAAAATCAATTTAACAAAAAAACATTATTTTTACGAGGCGATAAATCCGATTATATTGTAGATTCCGATTTCGAAACGATTTACCATCATTTTCCTGAGGCAACAATTGAAACGATTTCCAATGCCGGACATTGGTTGCATGCCGAAAATCCGAAGGAATTTTTGGACAAAACGGTACGCTTTTTGAATAACTAACCATAAACAAATTATAAAATGAATATTTTAAAAAGACTTTTAATTTCAACAATCATTGTATTGTTATTAGCTTATTTTTTAGATGGGGTTTCGGTAAATAATCCTATGACAGCTGTTATTGTAGCGGTAGTTTTGGCGCTTTTAAATACATTTCTAAAACCAATTTTGGTGTTCTTCACTTTTCCAATTACCATTTTTACTTTGGGTTTATTTCTCCTAGTGATCAATGCCGGAATGGTACTGTTGTGTGATAAATTGGTCGACGGATTTGATGTCGCTTCCTTTGTTACGGCTATTATCTTTAGTGTGCTTTTGTCCATCTCACAATGGGTATTGTATAAGTTTATAAAAGACTAAAAATTAACGGGTTAAATTTCAACTAAATAAAATTTGTTGGGTGGTAGAAATTATGTAATTTTGCCACCCAATTTTAGTGCGTAAAAAGCACAAATAATGGAACTGATAAATTTGACATTTTGAGGTTACATCAGACAATAAGAATAAAAATAAAATAACAGATGAATATTACAAAAACGAATATTGATGCGTTAAACGCAGTAGTGACGGTAGCAGTTGTGAAAAACGACTATGCAGAAAATGTAGAGAAAGTAATGCAAAACTATCGTAAAAACGCTAACATTCCTGGCTTCAGAAAAGGAGCTGTGCCGATGTCTTTAATCCAAAAACAATATGGTAAAGCGGTTTTAGCAGAAGAAGTAAATAAATTAATTCAAGAAGGTTTAAATAAATTCTTAACCGAAGAAAAATTAGATATTTTAGGAAATCCACTTCCAAAATTCAACCATGAATTAGATTGGAATGCAGATGATTTTTCTTTCGAATTTGAATTAGGTTTAGCGCCCGAATTCGACGTAAAATTAGAAGGTAAAAACGATTTAACGTATTATAAAATCGTTGCCGATGAAAAAATGTTAGACGAGCAAGTAAAACGTATTCAAAAACAATACGGAAAAATGATCGCTAAAAACGAAATCGCTCAAGAAGACGATATTCGTGGAACTTTCATCAACGAAGAAAAAGGAATCAATAAACCGGCTCAAATTACTTTAGATATTTTCAAAAGTAAAGAGGCTGCCAAAGCTTTCATTGGGAAAAAAGTTGGAGATGTAGTTTCAATCGCAACTAAAGGTTTATTTGACGATGACCATAAATTAATGGAATACATGGGAGTAGGTCATGATGATGTTCATGGTTTAGATATCAATGTAGATTTCAAAATCGAGGAAGTAACTACTAGCGAGCCAGCAGAATTAAACCAAGAGTTATTCGATAAATTGTTCGGACCCGGAGCGGTTTCTTCTGTAGAAGATATCAAAGCAAAAATCAAAGAAGATGCTGAAAAGCAATTTGCACAACAAGCTGATCAAAAATTCTTTAACGATGCTACCGAGTTTTTAATCAAAAATCACCAAGTAGAATTGCCAGCAACTTTCCTTAAAAAATGGATACAAACCGTTGGTGAAACACCATTAACTGCCGAACAAGCGGAAGCAGAATATGCAAAATCTGAAAACGGGTTGCGTTACCAATTAATCGAAACTAAAATCATTACCGGTAACAACTTGCAAATCACTTTCGAAGATTTAAAAGCCTATACAGGTGATGTGATCAGAAAACAAATGGCACAATTTGGTCAATTAGATCCTTCTCAAGAAGACGTTGACGGAATCGTAGCACGTGTAATGTCAAACCAAGAAGAAGTACGTCGTTTATCAGAACAAGTAATGAGCGAAAAAATGCTAAACTTGTTCAAAGAGAAATTCAATGCGAAAACAAAAGAGGTATCTTACGAACAATTCATAAAAGAAATGTACGGAGAATAATCTTCAAAAATTCCTTCTATTTTTTCTAAATTTAAAATTTTTAAATAAAGGAAAGAAAGAACTTACTTTTGCAATTTTTTTGTATTTCCTTTAAAGGGTATCATAAAAAAATTGCGTAAGTTTGAGCGTCAGATGATAAATTTGACGCTTTTTTTATAGACAAAATGACATGTTTGTTATTGTGGAACAACCTTTGAAGGTAAATTCTCGTCTATAGTTATAAATCAAATACTAATCGAATAAAAATACAAGCATGAATTACGGTAAAGAGTTTAAAAAATATGCTACCAAACACCATGGAGTAAATAGCATGTATTACGATAAAATTGTAAGCAGTATGACGCCTTATATTATTGAAGAACGTCAATTAAATATCTCGCAATTGGATGTTTTCTCTCGTTTAATGATGGATAGAATTATCTTCATGGGAACTGGAGTAGACGATTATATGGCCAATATTATCCAAGCACAATTGTTGTTTTTGGAAAGTGTAGATGCTTCCAAAGACATTCAAATCTATATCAATTCTCCAGGCGGAAGTGTATATGCCGGCTTAGGGATTTATGATACGATGCAATTCATCAAACCGGATGTAGCAACCATATGTACAGGAATGGCGGCTTCAATGGGAGCCGTATTATTGTGTGCTGGTGCTGCAGGTAAACGTTCGGCGTTACCGCATTCAAGAGTCATGATTCACCAACCTTCAGGAGGTGCGCAAGGTGTTGCTACTGATATGGAAATCAACTTAAAAGAAATGTTGAAGCTAAAAGATGAATTGTATCAGATAATTTCGAAACATTCAGGACAAACCTTTGATAAAGTACATAAAGATTCTGAACGAGATTATTGGATGATTGCTGATGAGGCAAAGGAGTACGGAATGATTGATGAAGTGTTAAGAAGATAATTCAGTCGAAGGGCAAAAGTTGAAGGTCGAAAGACTTTGGACTTTGGACTTTAGACTTTGGACTAATAAAATGGCAAAAGAAATATTAGAATGCTCTTTCTGCGGAAGGAAAAAACCCGAAACGAACTTGTTAATTGCTGGTATCGACTCGCATATTTGTGATCGATGTATCGAGCAGGCGCATGGTATTGTTTTGGAAGAATTAAAAGCAACGGGATTGTCTAAAAATGTAGCTGATTTGGTCTTGAAAAAGCCAAAAGAAATCAGAGCTTTTCTAGATAAATATGTAATTGGACAAGATCAAACCAAAAAAGTCATGTCGGTTGCTGTCTATAATCACTACAAAAGATTGATGCAGTTGGATCATGGAGATGATGTGGAAATTGAAAAATCAAACATCATTATGGCGGGACAAACCGGTACGGGAAAAACATTGGTGGCAAAAACCATTGCTAAAATGTTAGATGTGCCTTTAGCTATTGTCGATGCGACCGTATTAACCGAAGCGGGTTATGTAGGGGAAGATGTGGAAAGTATTTTGACACGTTTGCTTCAAGCGGCCGATTATGATGTCGAAAAAGCACAACGCGGCATTGTTTTTATTGATGAAATTGATAAAATTGCCCGCAAAAGTGATAATCCTTCTATCACTCGTGATGTTTCGGGAGAAGGAGTACAACAGGCCTTATTGAAATTATTAGAAGGAACGGTTGTGAATGTACCACCAAAAGGAGGTCGTAAACATCCAGATCAAAAATTCGTAGAAGTCAATACCCAAGATATTTTATTTATTGCCGGTGGTGCTTTCGACGGAATTGAACGTATCATTTCCAAACGATTGAACCGTCAAGCCATGGGCTACAGTTCTTCTAAGGAGACCGATAAAATTGACGAAACCAATTTATTGCAATATGTGATTCCGAAGGATATTAAAGAATTTGGATTGATTCCTGAAATTATTGGGCGTTTACCAGTGCTTACTCACATGGATCCGTTAGATAAGAAAACACTTCGTGCCATTTTGACGGAACCTAAAAACGCTTTAATTAAGCAATATAAAAAGCTTTTCGCTATGGATGAAATCGAGTTCTCTATAGATGATGAAGCCTTAGATTATATTGTAGACAAGGCTTTAGAATATAAATTAGGGGCAAGAGGGTTGCGTTCGCTTTGTGAAGCTATTTTAACCGATGCAATGTATGAAATTCCGGGTTCTGAGACCAAAGAATTACATATTGATAAGCATTATGTGGAAGAAGCGTTAACTAAAAACTTATTGAAGCGATTAGAAATAGCTTCTTAATTGTATAAAAAAAGCCCCGATATCCTCGGGGCTTTTTTAATTCTGATAATGTTATTTAATCTCCAATTCAAAAGGAAGTGATGCTTGAACTCCTCTTTTTGAATTCAACTTTTTAATTTGCTGAATCATTTGGTAATTTTCTTCACCTAATTCTTCTTTTAAAAGTGTTTCACGGGATTTCATAAAGCTCAAGAAGCCACTGTTTTCAAATTTCTCAAAGAAATCTTTTTTATATTCTGGATAATCAACAGTGTCAAATTCCTCTAGTTTTACTAAGCTTGCGGCATAAGCTAAGGCATCATCCATTCCTCCAATTGCATCAACCAAACCTAATTTTAAGGCATCAGAACCGGCCCAAACACGTCCTTGTGCAATGGCATCCACCTGAGCAAAAGTCATTTTACGACCATTTGCCACACGGGTTACAAAGGTTTTGTAGATACTTTCAACGCCTTCTTGTGTAAAGTTTCTAAAATCGGCGTCTAAAGGCTCAAATGGACTATAGCCAGAAGCATTTTTATGCGTTTCTACCAATTCGGTATTGATGCCGTATTTGCTTGTGATTTGAGAAAGGTTAGGTAGCATTCCAAAAACACCTATAGATCCAGTAATAGTCGAGTTTTCTGCAAAAATCTTATTCGCATTACATGAAATATAATAACCTCCAGAAGCGGCTAAATTCCCCATTGAAACCACTACGGGTTTTACTTTTTTGGTGATTTCGATTTCTCTCCAAATCAAATCGGAAGTTAAAGCGCTTCCACCCGGACTATCCACCCGTAATACAATCGCTTTTACGGCTTCGTCTTCACGGGCATCTTTCAAAGCACGACGCATAGAGCCTTCGCCTACTACGTTCAAATCGCCTTCTCCAGAACCAATTTCACCTTGCGCATAAATCACGGCAATTTTATCTTTGGTAGAAAATTCAGCAGCAACGGCAATATCTTTGGAATAATCCATGATATCAACCGTGTTGTACTCTTCTTCTTTTTCAATCTTTAATAATTTTTTGATATCGTTATGATACACATCTTCATAAGCTACTACGTCTACCAGCTTATTTGCTTTGGCCATCTCAGGTGTTCTGGCTAGTAAATCGGATGCAATTGCATTTAGTTTTTCTGTCGAAATATTTCTTGACTTTGAAATGTCAACCACAATAGAATTCCAGATCGAATTCAAAAAAGCGGTGATTTGTTCACGATTTTCTGGACTCATTTCACTGGCTAAAAATGGTTCTACGGCACTTTTGTATTTTCCATGACGGATAACTTCCATTTTTAACCCTGTTTTGTCTTGGAAATCTTTGAAATACATCACTTCAGTAGCCAATCCTTTGAAATCTAATTCACCCACCGGGTTTAAATACACTTTCGTCGCTACCGAATTCAAATAATACTCTTTTTGAGAAATTACATTCCCGTACGCCATTACAAATTTTCCTGATTTTTTAAACTTTTCCAGTTCATCACGTAAGGCTTTGGTTTGGGCAACTCCTAAATTTAAAGTAGTGTTCAAAATAGAAATTCCTTTGATTTTTTCATCGGCTGCTGCAGCTTCAATTGCTTTTAGAACATCCGTTAAACCTTCTCCTGTTCCTTTTTCGTTTAAAAAAGGCATGTCTTCATAGTTGTACTTTCCACCATAATCGTTGGTGACTTTTTCCAAATTCAATTCTAAAACCGAATTGTCTTTTACCACTGTTTTATCGTCGCCCCCAAAAAGTGCTCCAAGTATAAGTATTCCAAAAAAGAACACCATACAAAATAAAAATAATCCAACAACTGTTGCTAATACGTTCTTTAAAAAATTCATTTTCAATCTTATTTATTCTCTATATGTAGCTTTTTTTTGTTTTTTGTTACATCGAAATAGTTATTAACACTGCATTAAATTAATTATTAATGTAGATTTCTTTTTCCTTACTTTGTCCTGCTATGAATTTGCAGAAAAAAGTCATCCTTTCATTAGGAAGTAATATAGGAAATCGACTCGAGAATATCGAGACTTGTATACAATTGGTTCACCAACGAATTGGATTGGTTTTGCGTGTTTCTAATCTGTATGAAACACCTTCTTGGGGTTTTGAAAGTGATGCTTTTTATAACTGCGCATTACTGGTGCATTCGTCTTTCTCGGCAGAAAAGATTTTGCGTAAAATTACCACGATTGAAAAGGAAATGGGACGCACGCGTAAAAAAGCTGCAGGTTATGAAGCGCGAATCATAGATATTGATATTATTGCGATTGACGAACAAATTATCGATTCGGAAAATGTCACAATTCCGCACTTACAAATGCAGCATCGAAAATTTGTATTGCTCCCGTTTCAAGATTTGAAATTAGAATGGCACCATCCGGTTTTACAGCAATCAATTTCAGAATTAATTCAAAGGTGTGAAGATCAAAGCGATTGTAAAATTATTGCTTCGTTAACCGCTCCTGCCATGAATTGTAATGTAAATCAAATCAATTACATTGCTATTGAAGGAAATATTGGTGCTGGAAAAACGACGTTAGCAACAAAAATTTCAGAAGATTTTAATGCCAAGTTGGTCTTGGAACGTTTTGCTGATAATCCGTTTTTGCCTAAATTTTATAAAGATCAAAATCGCTATGCGTTTCCGTTAGAAATGTCGTTTTTAGCCGACCGATATCAGCAATTGGCCGATGATTTGTCGCAATTTGATTTGTTTGCTGACTTTGTAATGGCCGATTATCATATTTTTAAGTCCTTAATTTTTGCGAAAGTGACTTTGCAAGAAGATGAATTCCGATTGTATAAGACCTTGTTCGATATTATTTATAAGGAAATGCCGAAGCCTGATTTGTATGTATACTTGTATCAAAACACGGAAAGGCTTTTAAAAAACATCAAAAAACGAGGTCGTAGTTACGAACAGGAAATTCCTGCAGAATATTTGGATAAAATCAATCAAGGGTATTTGGATTACATCAAAACACAAACCGATTTAAACGTATTGGTTATTGATGTTTCCGATTTCGATTTTGTAAAGCGGCAAGAAGATTACATTACCATTTTACAGGCTATTCAGGAGAAGTTGGATTGTTAGTTAGACTTGCTTAGACTTTTTAGATTAAAATATTTTAAATAGGAGAAGTCTACTTGTGTATATTTAATTCCTAAGTTAGTCTGAAGATCTAATAATCTAATATTTTGAGAAGTCTAACGATCTAATTGTCTAAGAAGTCTTCAACTTGCAAAACAAATCCCAAATCACTATTCCGGTACTTACGGAAATATTTAACGAATGTTTGGTACCTAATTGCGGAATTTCAATCGCGCCGTCGCAAAGTTTTACCGCTTCTTGATTCACACCAAAAACTTCATTTCCAAAAACCAAAGCATATTTTTTGTTGGTTTCTGTTTTAAAATCATCTAAGAAAATGGCGTTTTCGACTTGTTCGATGGCATAGACTTCAACATTTTCAGACTTTAAATCGGAAATAACTTGTAAAACCTCTTTTTGGTATTCCCAAGTTACGGTATCAGTTGCGCCTAGCGCTGTTTTGTTGATTTCTTTGTTGGGTGGCGTAGCGGTAATACCGCACAAATAAATTTTCTCAATTAAAAAGGCGTCACTCGTTCTAAATACCGAACCAATATTGTGCAAACTTCTTATGTCATCCAATACAATTATAATGGGTGTTTTTTCGGCTTGCTTGAATTCTTCAATCGATTTTCGGTCTAATTCGCTATTTTCAATTTTTCTCATGCCACAAAATTACATAAATTCTAAAATTTAACGGATATTTTTAAAAACGCTATGCGGAATAAAATACAAAGTGGGTTTTATATTTAAGAGAGCATTAGAAATTCCTTCTCCCGAAATATAAATTCCTTCTTTGTTAACCGTTATTCCTTCTATTTGTCCGATGGTTAAAAGTGATCCTAATTTGTATTTTCTTGGTTTTGAAGAAAAAAAAGTAGCGGTTGAATCTTTAGAGAATACCATCAAATAGGTTCGTCCACTTTTTGTGTATCCCACTAAATATAAAGTCTGGTCAAAATAAGCAGCATCAGTAACCATAAACTTGGTTTTAAATTCTTCGGTTGGCTTTAAGGATTGTTTTGTTGTGGAATTTGGATCAATGATATAATGTGATGTTTTTTTCGACAACCATTCTTTTGAAAATAAATGAATTTTACCCTCTAAATAGATCATCGCTTCTGCATCAAAATCGTGTTTTAAATTTCTACGGGAGAAATCCGATTGATTGGAATATAAGAATTCTATTTTTAACGTTTGACGCACTACAGAATTGTCATCAAATTGTATTTTATAAATGCTTAAGTCTTTTCTGGTGCCAAGATTATTTCCAAAATCACCAATAAAAATTGAAGTGCTGTCAGTGGTGATGGCTTCCCAATCTTGATTTGGTATGGGTATTAATTTTGAACTGGATATTTTTCCGTCCGATTGATTTAATTCATACAACGTTGAAGTATTTCCACCATCGTTAAAAGTCAAGCATGATTTGTTAAAAAAGCACAAGCCAGAAGTTTCCTTAATCGAGTCGTCTAAATATGCTACTCGGAAATTCTTTATTTTAAGTTTTGTCTTTTTTTGTGCTTGAAATGAATACAAATTAAAAAGAAGTAGTATTACCAGTAAATTCTTCATGAGGTATAAAATAAAAAAAGCTCCCTGTAAAGAGAGCTTAAAATATTGTTTTGCTTGAATTAACTTTTTGGTTGATCCACAACAGGTCCTGCTGGAGCTGCTGGAGTTAATGGAGAAACTGGAGCTGGTTTAGCATTTACCGTTCCTTTGATAGTTACAACCTTAGTTGGTAAATCTTTTGCATTAGAAGTAATGGTTACCGATTTAGTAAAAGCACCCACTCTGTTGGTGTCATATTTTACACCAATAACAGCTTTTGCTCCAGGAGCAATAGGTTCTTTTGGAAACGTTGGTACTGTACAACCGCAAGATCCAACAGCATTGGAAATTACTAATGGTTCTGTACCATTATTAATGATTGTGAATTGTCTTTGTCCGTCAGCACCTTGCTCGATCGTTCCGTAATCAACTGTTTCCGATTCAAATGTCATGGCTGGACCTGCCACTTTTACCATTTCGAATTTAGGTGCTTCGTCTTTTTTAGAGGCAACTTTCGTTGATTTGGCTTTTTTAGCTTTTGTAGTTTCCTTAGCTTTTTCTTGAGCTGTAGCGTCTAAATTCCCAAAGAAAGCAACGGCAGCAGCCATAAGTAATATCTTTTTCATAATTTAATGTAATTATTTAATAAACAAATGTAAAAATATTTAAACAAATATTGAGCCAAAATAAGTAAATTCGTCGCCAATAATCAAATTTTTTTATATTTTGTCTGCAAAAGAAAAATCTCCCAAGGAAACACCGTTAATGAAGCAGTATAACGAGATTAAAAACAAGTATCCAGATGCTTGTTTGTTATTCCGTGTTGGAGATTTTTATGAAACTTTTGGTGAAGATGCCGTTCGTGCCTCCAAAATTTTAGGAATTACCTTAACCAAAAGAGGAGCAGGCAGTGATTCGGAGACCGCCTTGGCAGGTTTTCCTCATCATTCCTTAAATACTTATTTGCCAAAATTGGTTAAAGCGGGACTTAGGGTGGCTATTTGTGATCAATTAGAAGATCCTAAGATGACCAAAACCATTGTCAAACGAGGGGTGACCGAATTGGTAACTCCGGGAGTTTCGATGAATGATGAGGTGTTGGTTTCTAAATCTAATAATTTTTTGGCATCGGTTTATTTTGGGAAAAAACAAATTGGCGTTGCCTTTCTGGATGTTTCTACCGGTGAATTTTTAACTTCGGAAGGCAATGAAGAATATGTAGATAAATTATTGCAAAACTTTAGTCCGAGTGAAATTTTAGTACCCAAGCAAAACAAAAATGACTTTAAAGTGGCCTTTGGTGATAATTTCCACGCTTTTTACCTGGAAGATTGGGTGTATAAAGAAGATTATGGCTTTGAAACCTTAACAAATCATTTTCAAACGAATTCTTTAAAAGGTTTCGGGATTGAAGAATTGTTTCACGGAATCATAGCTTCGGGCGCTATTTTGTATTATTTATCCGAAACGCAACATAATAAAATTCAGCATATTACTTCTATCCATCGTATTGCAGAAGATGCTTATGTGTGGATGGATCGCTTTACCATTCGAAATTTAGAATTGTATCATAGTTATAATCCGAATGCAGTAACCCTTTTAGATGTAATTGACAAGACCCTTTCGCCAATGGGAGGGAGATTGTTAAAACGCTGGTTGGCTCTTCCGTTGAAAGATCTGACAAAAATTAGAAGTCGTCACGAAGTAGTGCGTTATTTGAAAGAAAATCAAGAGATTCTGCATCTAATTCAACACCAAATCAAGCAAATTTCCGATTTGGAACGTTTGATTTCCAAAGTGGCGGCAGGAAGAATTTCACCACGGGAAGTTATTTATTTGAAAGAATCGCTAGATGCCATTATTCCAGTGAAAGAATTGGCGTTGAAAAGTCCGCAAGAAGCAGTAAAAGTAATTGGAGATAGCTTGCATTCTTGTGATTTGCTCCGTGAAAAAATTGCTACAACGCTAAATCAAGAAGCGCCCGTAGCGATTAATAAAGGGAATGCGATTGCTTTTGGAGTCAATGCCGAATTAGACGAATTGCGAAATATTTCCAATACTGGAAAAGGATTTTTAGATGCGATTGAAAAAAGAGAATCAGACGCAACAGGAATTCCGTCGCTAAAGGTATCTTTCAATAATGTATTCGGTTATTATATTGAAGTTAGAAATACACACAAAGATAAAGTGCCTTCAGAATGGATTCGTAAACAGACTTTGGTAAATGCCGAGCGCTACATCACCGAAGAATTGAAAGAATACGAATCGAAGATTTTAGGTGCTGAAGAAAAAATTCAGCAATTGGAAAGTCAGTTGTTTGAACAGTTGGTGAGTTGGATTTCCACGTATATTAAGCCTGTGCAGTTCAATGCAAATTTAATAGCGCAAATAGATTGTTTGTGTTCTTTTGCACAATTGGCTATCGATAATAATTACAATTGTCCCGAAATTAACGATTCGTTTGCCTTAGAAATCAAAAATGGTCGTCACCCGGTTATCGAAAAACAATTACCAATTGGTGTTCCGTATATTGCCAATGATGTGTATTTGGACCGTGATTCGCAACAAATGATCATGATTACCGGACCAAATATGTCTGGTAAGTCGGCTATTTTGCGTCAAACTGCCTTAATTGTACTCTTGGCTCAAATGGGAAGTTTTGTACCTGCCGATGCCGTTACGATGGGATTGGTAGATAAAATTTTCACGAGAGTTGGAGCCAGTGATAACATTTCTATGGGCGAATCTACCTTTATGGTCGAGATGAATGAAACGGCGTCTATTTTGAATAATATTTCTGATAGAAGTTTGGTGTTATTAGATGAAATTGGTCGTGGAACCAGTACGTATGATGGGGTTTCAATTGCTTGGGCCATTGCCGAATTTTTGCATGAAAATCCAGCGCAACCCAAAACGTTGTTTGCCACGCATTATCACGAGTTAAATGAAATGACGGAAAGTTTGCCGCGTATTCAAAATTATAATGTTTCGGTAAAAGAATTAAAAGATAATGTGCTTTTTATTCGAAAATTGGAAAAAGGTGGAAGTGCCCATAGTTTTGGTATTCATGTGGCAAAAATGGCCGGAATTCCGCAAATTGTGATTCAGAAAGCGGGTAAAATATTAAAGAAACTGGAAAAAAATCATTCGGGTGAAGTTCTTAACGGAATCAAATCAACAGGCGACGAGATGCAACTGAGTATTTTTAACATGGACGATCCGCTTTTGGAAGAAATAAAAGAAGAAATCTTAAGTTTAGATATCAATACACTCACTCCGGTGGAGGCTTTGATGAAATTGAACGAAATCAAACGCATGATTTCAAAAAAATAATTGTTTTTAAATAGTTACAATTCAATAGCTTAAAAATTGAATTGCATTTTTTTTCAAAAAGTTCTTGCAGAAGTAATTTCTTGTTGTATATTTGCACTCGCAATACGGAACAAGTATCGCGAAGTTCTTTAAAAACGCAATGCGAAAATAGCTCAGTTGGTAGAGCGCGACCTTGCCAAGGTCGAGGTCGCGGGTTCGAACCCCGTTTTTCGCTCTACTACCTTTAAAATATATTTACAAGAAATTGTAAAATGCTCGAGTGGTGGAATTGGTAGACACGCTGGACTTAAAATCCAGTGAACATTAGTTCGTGCGGGTTCAAGTCCCGCCTTGAGTACTTTAATTAACCGTAAATAATTGATTATTAATTATTTGCGGTTTTTTTTATTCCTATTTGCCAAACATTTGCCAAACATTATTCAAAACGCTGTTTTTTTTTCTCTAAAAATCCTTTTTGAATTTCTTTTTTATTCATTTTGATAGTTATCTAAATTTTAGCCTTAGTACATTTTTGCACTTGGGTAAATAATAACCCATTGCGAAAATTCTCCAATGGTTTAAAATTTTCTATTCCGATACATTGCATCTTTTTTTAATCTTTTGGAATCCCTTATAAACTAAGACTTTGTTTTGTATAGTTGCAAAATAGGGTGCAACCTTTAAAAATGGTAAATGAGTGTAAAAAGGGCGGGACGCAACACATTGTAATAAATTTTAAGAAGTTTTACAGTACCTTTTTTTATTTTTTATAACAATGTAAGTAATTAAAAAGATACGTTCTTAAAATGGCTTATTTTAAGTTGATATTATTACAAAAAAAAGAACTGAAGTTTTTACGCTTCAGCTCCTTTTGTTTTTAATTATTCAATTCTCTTTTTAGTCTTCTAAGACTACTTAACGAATCGGTTTTAATTTGCATTTTATCTTCAGTAGTGTATTGTATTACGAGGTTGTTAAAAACATAGTCTTTTATTCTTAGATTATTTCTTAACTCATGCCCTACATATTTCTCAATTTTGGATTTTAGCAAATAGAAATCTTTTATTAATTGTTCAGTTTGTTCTACAATTTCAATTTCTTCTTTGCCGTTCGCATAAGTACTATATTTTTCTGTTATTGCATCAACTGAACTTTTAGACAAAATAAATTTGTTGTTTGAGTATTCCAGTACTGAAATATCGAGAAAATTTGCTTCACTTCTTTTTTCTAAAACCCTGTTTATTTTCTCTTTGTATTCCTGTAATGTAGTTTCGTGTGTTTTTAAAATCCCTTGAATTGATACTTCGTTTGTAATACCAGCTTTTACAAGTCGTTCACGTTCTAAACTCAAATATATTTTTGTTTCGTTGTCACCCCTGTATGTTAACTGTGATTGATAAACCTCATTATTGTATTTACCTATGTTTAAAACGTTGTAGGCTTCAATAAGTGGGTTTAATTCTTTTGCAAAATCTGTTAACTGTTTAACGGTTCTTTGAATCCCGCTTTCGTCTTTTGAAATTAATTTTCGATCCATTTTTAATAAAATTAAATTGTTAATAATTGTGTTTTTTATTTGTGTTAATAAGATACATCGTTTACAAAATTTGAAGTAAACATGTTTAATTGATTAGTTGGATAAAGTTTGATTTGCTTAACCTTTTGATTTGAATTTGTGTTTCTTATATTGTGCGCAATTTCTTTGATTTGCTTTTCAAAATCTGAATTGTGCCAGCGGTTTGATAAATACCGCCTTTTAATTTGTTCAAACACTTTTTTATCATTTTTGTAATAATACTTTAACCCTGTATGACTAAGTAATAAAC